>JBFIHP010000289.1:0-4989 GCA_041601735.1 Planctomycetota bacterium
GGGCGAGGAGTTCCCGGTGACGCGCGGCACGGTCAAGAAGGGCGGTTTCTCGGTGTCGGTCTCCGGTCAGCGGCGGGGCAAGGGCTCGAGCCGCGAGCAGAGCCCCTATGCCGAGATGCTCGCCGGCATCCGCATCGTCATCGCCGAGAACATCGAGCGGATCTACCGGGAGAACTGCAGCAACCTCGGCATCCTGACCAGCACCGATTTCTCGCTGATCGACAAGATTCGCGCCGGCGAGGAGATCCCCCTCTCGGTCTTCACCAAGGGACTCGACGACATCTCGCGTCAGATCGTCGAGTACGGCGGCCTCTTCAACTACAACGTCGCGCGCATGCAGGGACGAGCGAGCGTGCCTCCGGTGACCACCGAGAAGCGACCGATGACCCTGGGCGAGAAGATCATCGCCCGTCACATGGTCGTCGATCTCGCGCTGAACCAGGTCGGCGTGCCCTACGTCAAGCCCGGTGATTCGGGCTTCGTGCGCACCGACATCCGCTTCAGCCACGAGTACGTGACCCCCATGGCGGCGGATTTCTTCGAGCACCTCGTCGGCGCCGACGAGAAGGTCGTCGATCCCGAGAGCATCTTCTTCTTCCGCGACCACCTGACCTTCCTCGAGGAGGCGATGACCGAGGAGCGCAAGAAGATGGGCCTTCTCGACGTCGCGAAGCAGCTCGAGGTCAAGCAGCGCCGGTTCTCCGAGTCGCAGGGCATCCGGCTGCACGGCGAGATCTCCGGCCCGGCGAAGGGCTCCGAGGCGATCTGCCACAGCAAGGTCAGCCAGGACTACGCCGAGCCCGGCATGATCATCATCGGCTCGGATAGCCACACGCCCCACAGCGGCGCGCTGGGGACCCTCGCCTTCGGCGTCGGCACCACGGCCATCTTCAACAGCTGGGTGACCAAGGACGCCCGCCTGACGGTCCCGGGTACGGTCAAGATCAAGATCAGCGGGACGCCGGCGCCGAACGTGACGGCCAAGGACTTCATGCTGGAGATCCTCCGTCAGGAGTACGTCCGCACCGGTCAGGCCATCGGCAAGATCCTCGAGTACTGCGGCGAGGCGGTCGAGGCGCTCGACATCGACGAGCGCGCGACGATGACCAACATGGCGGCCGAGGTCGGCGCCTTCACGGGACTCGTGAAGCCCGACGCGAAGACCGTCGATTACATCGTTCGCACCCGCGGCATGGATCGCGCCCAGGCCGAGTCCCTGCTCGACGGCCTCCACTCCGACGACGATGCCGTCTACGAGAAGGTGATCAAGATCGATGCCTCGAAGCTCAGGCCGATGGTCGCCCTGCCGGGCGACCCGGGCAACGGCATCAACGTAGACGACCTCCCGGAGGGCGTGAAGATCGACATCGCCTACGGCGGTTCCTGCACGGCCGGGAAGATCGAGGACATGGACATGTACGCCAAGGTCCTGCGCGAGGCGCGGGCCGCGGGCAAGAAGGTCGCCTCGGGCGTGCGCTTCTACATCCAGTACGGCTCCCAGGAGGTGAAGAAGTACTGCGAGGACAACGGCTATGTCGAGCTCTTCGAGGATATGGGCGTGGAGGTCATCGAGCCCTCCTGCGGCGCCTGCATCAACGCGGGCCCCGGCGTGTCGAAGAATCGCGATCAGGTCACGATATCGGCCATCAACCGCAACTTCCCCGGCCGCTCCGGTCCGGGCCAGATGTACCTGGCGAGCCCCTTGACCGTTGCGGCGTCGGCCGTGGCGGGTAAGATCGTGCATTACGAGGAGGCGGCCCTATCCTGAGCCGTCCCCTTCGTCGAGGCGACCCCCTCGGGGTCGAGACCGCATATGCGACTCGGCGACCAAGACGCGGCGGCGCTCACCTCCGCGTGCTTGTCTGATGAGAGATCAGAGCCCGGCCGTCACCACGGCCGGGCTCCTTTCTTGTCGCGCGGTCCCACGCATGATCATTCAGATGACCGATCGTCGCAGCGGACATCGTCGCCTTCACCCGCGCGGGCCGAGGGGTCGATCAGGGTTCAAGAGAGAGCCCTTTTCATGCCCTGGCACAATCCCGAACTCTGGCTGGACGCTCGTGCGTTCGATCACGACCTCGCGGTCTTCCTGGGTCACGTCGTCGATCGCCGCGTCGATCGCGAGATGGCCGAGCGCTACTTCCTCGACGAGGCCTGGCTCTACCGCCAGATCGCGACCGACGAGGTCGAGCTGGCCTGGGCCCTCAAGAAGGCCGGCTTCGAGGAGTCGCGCTTCGAGCGCGATCCCTACCTCCTCGCCGTGCAGATCCTCCTGGGCGAGGCGACGCTGCCGGAACTCGAGCAGGCGCAGAATGGAGTGGGGGAGTGGTTCCAGAAGCGGCACGACGCAGTCGAGTTCCTGCGCGAGAACATCGCCTGGGCGATGGTCCCCGAGGAGATCGCCGCGCAGGCGATCCGGCGCGCCGCCTTCGCCATCGAGACCGCCCTCGCCGAGGGCTGGCTCGAGGAGGAACGCGGCGACTACGTGATCACCGAACTCGGCCGCATCGATCTGCCCTACATCGACTACGCCCGCTGAAGCCCGTGTCGCCCTAAGTCGTTGTTCGTCAGCGAAGATGCGAGGTCGTGCGCCGAAGCGCAAACCTCTCGTCCAGGGCATGAGGGCCTGGTCCGGCCGCCGCCGACTCGACACCTTCTTCGATCCGGACGGTTCAAATCGATGCGGCTCTCTGGTATCCCTGAACGGAATCAGGCTCGTCTCAGCCGCGAGCATGGCCCCGTTTGCCGCCCCTGCCGGAAGGATCCCCCCCCGTGACCACGCTCCACCGCCTCATCGTGATCTCCTTCGTCGCCCTGCTGGCCCTCCCGCTCACCCTCGGCGCCCAGGCCTCGTTCGAACAGACCTTGCCCGCGGGATACCTGCAGACCCAGGGCAACGGGGGAAGCTTTCTTCCCTTCAACACGACCAACGACAACCGCGGCCACTGGCAGTATGCGGCGAGCCAGTTCGCCGCCACCGGTCCCGTGATGATCAACGAGGTGTACCTGCGGTCTGCGGGCACGGCCGCGGTTCCGCAGAACTTCGCCTGCGCGGAACTCGAGATCACGCTGGCGGAGGCCGCCACGAGCTTCGGGAGTCCCGCTGCGCTCTTCGCCGACAACATCCATCGCGGATTCGTCGTCCGGAGCGGGCCCTACACGCTCGACACCGATACCACGTCGCGGAACGGTGTGACCGGGGGCTGGATTCCCATGAGACTCCAGAAGAGCTTCCTCTACGATCCGAGCGAGGGACGCGACCTGATCGTCGGCTACCGAGTCTGCGGGGTGACGACGACGCTCGGGGTCTCGATCTCCCACCAGATCGTCGGCACGGCTTCGCGCTATGCCCATTCGAGCGACTGCAATGCGGCGGCCTTCAGCTTCGGCCCCAGCACCCTCGTGCCGATCGTCAAGATCGACTACACGCCGGTTCTCGAACAGACCCTGCCGCAGGGCCATCTCGCCGCGAACTCCAACAGCGCGACGGCGAACCCGGTCAACACGAACGCCGACCAGACCTGGCAGTGGCACTACGACGACGACGAGTTCCAGGTGCAGGGCCCGATCACGATCACCGAGGTCTCGATCCGGGCCAACGACGCCTCGGCCGTCGTCAACGCCTTCGAGTTCACCAACTTCGAGGTCACCCTGGCCGCGAGTACGAACGACTACGGCGTGGCGGGTCACGACCCGGTCTTCGCCAACAACCTGACCAACCCGAAGGTCGTGCGGACCGGACCCTGGAAGGCGTATGCGACCCAGGCCTCGGGCGGAGCCTCTTCGACCTGGATCAGCTTCCAGCTGGAGGAGCCCTACGTCTACGATCCGAACGCAACGTCCATCGATGGTTTCGTGGTCGAGATCCGCTCCTGCAGCCTGCTCACGAACTGGGGCACGAACCTCGACGGTGTCTCGGGCCCGACCGGAACCGTCGGCGGCAACCGTTACGGCGATCTGTCGAGCTGCACGGCGACGAGTCACAGCTTCAGCAACGACGAGTTCGTGCCCGTGATCAAGATCTCCTACGTGAACAACACGGTCTCGAGCTACCCCTACACGGAGAACTTCGACCACTACGGCGCCGATCCGGACACGACGACCCTCCCGCCGGGCTGGCGTCCGCACCCGTCGCCGACGAACCCCTTCAGACTCTATGATCGGAGTCACAGCACAGGTACGAGCCCGTCCGACCACAGCACGAACCGGACCGGGCTCGGGTTCTATCTCTCGTCGGAGGATTCGGGACCCGTCAGCAACACGGATTTCGTGCGGACGCCCCGATTCGACCTGACGGGACTCGTCAATCCGATCGCGACCTTCTGGGTCTACAGCAACTCGACCCTGCCGCCAATCCAGCTCGATCAGAACGTCCTGGATGTGTCCTTGTGGAAGTACTCGCCTTCCGGGAACGGTGCCTCGGTATTTTCGACCGAGGTCGACCAGCTCGGTCTGATCGAGAGCGGCTGCTGGACGAAGTACTCGGTCGATCTCGCGTCCTATTCCGGAGCGGTCGTCCAACTGATTCTCCTCATCAGCACCGACAGCACGAACGGTTTCTTCCACGACATCGCCATCGACGACTTCCGTATCGGCGAGAGGTTCCCTTCCGAGGGCGGGCAGGCGCCGCAGGCCCAGGCCAGCCTCGACATCAACGACTGCTGGAATCTGAACGGCCGTCATGTCGATACCGGGGACGACGGTCCCTACTACGCGAGCGGCCGCGCGGCGGGTCGCTTCCAGGTCGAGGTGGATTCCCAGGCCGTATTCCAGCCCCTGGCTCTCTGGGTCGGGCCGCTGAACGTCGGCGTCGCCACCTTTCCGACCGTGGGCCAGATGGACACCGGTACGCCTGACGTGACCGGAGACGGTATCCCCGAGGGCCTCTTCGTCTTCGGCTCGGGACTGAACACGGTCCTCACGCCGCTCGACACCTTCTTCTTCACCGATGCGACGGGGCTCATGAGGCTCGATCTCCAGATCAACCCC
>JBFIHP010000290.1:0-4984 GCA_041601735.1 Planctomycetota bacterium
AGTCACGATAGGCGGCGGGGATACCCTCCTCCGAGAGGGGCGGGAAGAAGGACTCCTCGAAGCAGGCGGGCCAGTGCGGGCAGCCGAGGCCCGAACCGCTGGCGCGCACCACGGCGCCCGCGAGGATCACGACGAGAATGCCGATGATCGACCAGAAGACGAGTAGGCAGGTCCTGCGCATGGCGCATTCTGACCTCGCTCCGGCCGAGATCAATGCGGCCCTTCGTCACGTTCGCCGAGCGCCGATAGGGTGCGCAGGGGCGCGTGGAAGCCCAGATCGTCGAAGAGCGCCGTCGCGTCCTCGCGCGGGCCGCGGTAACGCAGCATGCCGAGCGTCATGTCCTCCTCCGACAGGGGGGCCGCGTCGTCGAGCACCACCAGTTCGTGGCTGAGGAAGGCACGCTCGCGTCCGGCCTCGAGCTTGGCGCCGAGCGTCTTCGCTCCGCGAATGGGCAAGGCCGCCACGTCGTCGAGGCGTTCGAAGATCGACTCGAGCGAGCCGAGGGCCTGGACCAGGGCGAGCGCGGTCTTCGGGCCGACTCCGGCCACGCCGGGAACGTTGTCGGTCGAATCGCCGGCGAGTGCGAGGAGCGTGGTGACCAGCTCCGGCGGGACTCCCATGCGCTCGATCACCTTGCCGCGATCCTGTAGCTCGAGGCTCTTCGGGTCCATCACCCGCACGGCGTCGCGTACGAGCTGGAGGACGTCCTTGTCGGGCGTGACCAGGACGCTCTCGACCCCCGCCTGCTCGCTGCGGCGCGCGAAGGTCGCCATGAGGTCGTCGGCCTCGTAGCCGGGAATGCGGAAGCAACGGAAGCCGAGCGCCGTCGAGACCTCGATCGCGAGGTCGAACTGGTGCTCCATGTCCTCCGGGGGTGCACTGCGGTTGGCCTTGTATGCCGGATACCGATCGTGGCGGAAGGTCCGGTCCGGCGTGTCGAAGACGAGGGCGACGTGGCTCGGACGGACGTCGCGAACCATCCGGGCGAGGGTCTGTCCGAATCCCAGGAGTCCGCCGACCTCACGGCCATCCGGAGCGGCGAGCTTCTTCATGGCGAAGTAGGACCGGAAGAGCGTCGCGGTGGCGTCGATGACGAAAAGGTGCGTCTCGGGCATGTCGAGTCCTGATTTTTTCCCCCTGGACGGACTCGCGCTCACGTCGGAGCCCCCCGATCAGTATGCTATGCCTTCCCGACAGTCAGAAAGGAAAGCGAGCATGCTCCAGTCGAAACGAGGCCTCATGACCCTCGGTGTCTTCGTCGTCCTCATCGGCGTCGCCGCCGCACAGTCCGTCGCGACGGACAAGGAGACCAAGGACGGTCATTTCACCATCATCTCCGAGATCAACCGCCTCCCCGTCCTCTCCCAGGGACAGACCGGGACCTGCTGGTCCTTCGGGACGATGTCCTTCCTCGAGTCCGATCTCGAGCGCATCCACAAGGCGCCCGTGGATCTCTCGGAGATGTTCCCGGTCTACAGCGCCTACATCGAGAAGGCCGAGCTGATGATGGAGACCGGAGGCAAGTCGCGCTTCAGCGAAGGCGGACTCTGTCACGACGTCATCGAGGGCATCCGCGAGTACGGCATCGTGCCGGCCGAGGATTACAGCGGTCTCTGCGAGGGCGAGAGGAACCACCGCCACGGCGAGATGGCCGCGGTGCTCGAGGGCATGGCGAGCCGACTCGCCAAGTTCCGGCGGCGCTCGGACAAGTGGGGCGACGCCTACCGCGCCGTCCTCGACACCTACATCGGCGCGCCTCCCGCCACGATCGCGGTCGGCGAGAAGCGGATGAGCCCGAAGCAGTACGCCGACGAGGTGCTCAAGATCGAGTACGACAAGTACGTCGAGGTGATGTCCTACGCCACCTCGCCCTTCTGGACCCGCGCCAAGCTCGAGGTGCCGGACAACTGGATGAACTGGGACCGCTACCTGAACGTGCCGGCCAAGGACATGGTCGATGCGATGGAGCACGCGCTCGCCAAGGGCTTCTCGGTCGCCGTCGACATGGACGTGTCCGAGAAGGGCTTCAGCCCCGGCAAGGGCCTCGCCGACCTCACCGAGGAGCAGCTCGCCGTCGAGACCAGCGACGAGACCCGTCTCGCCGACTTCAAGAGCGGGGCGACCAGCGACGATCACCTCATGCACGTCGTCGGCGTCGCCAGGGACAAGGAGGGCCACACCTGGTACCTCACGAAGAACTCCTGGGGCGGCGTCGGTCCCTACGAGGGCTATCTCTTCATGTCGCGTCGCTACGTGGAGTCGAAGATGCTGAGCTTCATGGTGCATGCCGACGGTCTGCCCGAGGGCTTCCTCGAGCGCATCCAGGGCTGATCGAGCGGGAACCAAGGCACATGACGCAACCCCAGCGCCGACCCGGCGTCCATCCGTTCTCGCTCCGGCGCCTCGCGGGCTCCGGCCTGCTTCTCCTCCTGCTCGCGCTCGCGGCTCCGGCCCAGAGGGCGGAGCCGGCCGAGCTGCCGCCGGGCCTCCGTGACGAGATCCGCGGCTATCGCTCGCAGGTACGGGACATCATCCGGCACGCCCTCCTCGAGGGACAGGCCTACGAGAGCCTCCGGGTGCTCACGAGTCGCGCGCCGAAGCGACTCTCGGGGACGCCGGGCGCGGCCGCCGCGGTGGAGCTGACGAGACAGATGATGAAGGCGGCCGGGCTGGACGAGGTCCGTCTCGAGCCGGTGATGGTGCCGCACTGGGAGCCGGGCGAGATCGCCGAGGCGAAGGTCGTCGCGCCCGCGCGCGGCCTCGGGACCAGCCTGCCGATCGTTCCGCTGGGCGGTTCCGTCGCCACGCCCGAGGGCGGTCTCGAGGCCGAGGTCGTCGAGGTCTCCTCGATCGCGGCCCTCCGGGCCCTGGATCCCGAACGGGTGAAGGGCCGCATCGTCTACTTCAATCGTGCCATGGACCCGACGATGCTCACCACCTTCCAGGCCTACGGGGGCGCCGTACGACAGCGGACGATGGGAGCGGTGGAGGCGGCGAAGATGGGCGCGATCGCCGTGCTCATCCGGTCGGTCACGACTCTCAAGGACGATGCGCCGCACACCGGTGCGATGCGCTACGACGACGAGGTCGAGCGCATTCCCGCGGCGGCTCTCAGCTATCTCGCCGCCGATCGCCTGTCCGCCCTCATCGCGCGCGGGGACACGGTTCGCGTCGCTCTCGAGCTCGACTGCAAGTGGTTCGAGGACGAGCTCTCCTACAACGTCGTGGGGGAATTGCGCGGCCGGGAGAAGCCCGAGGAGATCCTCGTCGTAGGCGGGCATCTCGACTCCTGGAGCGTTGGTGACGGCGCACATGACGACGGTGCGGGCTGCATGCAATCGCTCGAGGTCCTGCGGATGTTGAAGCGGCTCGATCTCCGCCCGCGGCGCACGATCCGCTGCGTCCTCTTCATGAACGAGGAGAACGGCCTGCGCGGCGGCACCGCCTATCACGAGGCTCATCGCGACGAGATGGGCCGCCACGTCATGGCCCTGGAGTCGGATTCGGGCGGCTTCACGCCGCGAGGCTTCACCACCAACGCGAGCGCCGATGCCAAGCTCATCCTCGAGGAGATCGCCTCGCTCCTGGTGAACATCGATGCCGACAAGGTCTGGGCCGGCGGCGGCGGCGCCGACATCTCGCCCATGGCGGTCGATGGTGTCCCGCTCGTGGGCTATCGGCCGGACAGCCACCGCTACTTCGACGTACACCACTCGAGCCACGACGTCTTCGAGAGCGTCAACGAGCGCGAACTCGAGCTCGGAGCGGCCTGCATGGCGGTGATGCTCTACATCGTCGCCGATCTCGAGCAGGCCCTGCCGCGCAACGCCTCCCGCTGACCCGCGGGGGCGGCGAGCCCGATATCTCCGCAGAGCGCTGAATCCGAGGCCGAGCCCGCCTGGCCGGTCGGCGGTGACATCGGGTCTGACGATCTAGAAGTAGGCGCGGGTGGGGGCGCTGAAGACGGGGAGGCCGCCGCTCAGCTGGATGGCGACGTGATCGAGCCAGATCCCGGGCGGGATCGTGCCCGGCGGCGCGGCGAAGTGGTACTGCCCCGGCTGGCTCGGGTTGACGTGGAAGGGCGGCGAGGGCAGGGGCAGGAAGACCTGCTGCCACTGCGTGGGCCCCCAGTCGATGCCCGCCACGGGGCCGAGGCCGGTGGGCAGGGTCGGGTTGATCACGAAGACGTTGAAGATCACCGAGTTCATCGACGCGCGGATCACGCCGATCTCGAGCGCTCCCTGTCCCGTATGGGCCAGCCGCGACTTGATGGGCGGCGGCGGAGCCTGCAGATCGCGGCCGACCTCGATGCGTTCGAGGCGGGGCCCCGATGCCCCGAGGCTCATCACGAAGTAGATGCGGGTGCCGGCGATCGCGGCGACCTGGAGCGACTGCAGGGCCGGCGAGGGACTGCCTTGCATCACGATGTTCGCGAGGCTCCGGCTCGAAAGCGCACGCGCCGTCGTCGGCCAGGTTCCGTGCAGGCCGACGAGATCCTGTTCCAGCGCAGCCTCCGCGGCGACGACGCCCGTCATCGTCAGGACGGCGCCGCTCGTGTCGGTGATCTGGATCTGGCTCGGCACGCAGAGCAGGGTGTCGAGGTCGGGCATGACCGCGCCGACGGTTTCTCGGTGATCGACGACGGCGTCGGCTTCGACGTCGACAGCAGGGAGGTGCGCACGGTTTCCGAAGGCGGCTTCGGCCTGTTCAGCATCCGCGAGCGACTCAATCTGCTGGGCGCCGAGTTCGACCTGGAGTCCTCGGCTGCCGGAACTCGCGCGACGATCACGGTTCCAATATAGACTCGCGCCGGACCGGCCCGCGTTGTGGCAATTCGACGGCGGGCGGCTAAACTCGGGTCCGAGCGCGCTTGAAGAGGCGATCCCATGTCCAGAACACTGGCGGCGGCGCTGGTCGCGATCCTCGTGTCCGGCTGCGCCAGCCTGATCAACTCGGCGACGTCACGGATGGCGGACAACGTGA
>JBFIHP010000291.1:0-4975 GCA_041601735.1 Planctomycetota bacterium
GACGCGGGCACCGAGGTGTCCACGCGTGCCGCGAGCGGCAAGGTGCTGACGGCGCTCGGCGCGGTCATCCCGGAGCTCTGGGGCGGCTCGGCCGACCTCGCCGAGTCCAACAACACCACGATCGGCGGCGCGAAGTCGTTCGTGCCCGCCGAGCACTCGACCCACGAGTGGACGGGCGACCCCTACGGTCGCGTGCTCCACTTCGGCATCCGCGAGCACGCGATGGGCTCGATCCTGAACGGCATCGTGCTGCACGGCAAGACGCGCGCCTTCGGCGGCACATTCCTGATCTTCAGCGACTACATGCGCCCGGCGGTTCGCCTGGCCGCGCTCATGCAGGTGCCGTCGATCTTCGTCTGGACGCACGACTCCGTCGCGCTCGGCGAGGACGGCCCGACCCACCAGCCGGTCGAGCAGCTGACGACCCTGCGCGCCATCCCGGGTCTCGACGTGGTTCGCCCCGCCGACGCCAACGAGGTCGGCGTGGCCTGGAAGACGATCCTGGAGCGCCGCAGCGCGCCCGCGGGCATCGTCCTCAGCCGTCAGAACCTGCCGGTGTTCGAGCGCGGTGCCGCCGAGGCGGCCGGTGAGACCTTCGCCTCGGCGGACCTGGTCAGCAAGGGCGCGTACATCCTGGCGGAGGCTCCGAACGGAACGCCCGACGTCATCCTGATCGCCTCGGGCTCCGAGGTTCAGTTCGCCGTCGAGGCCCGCGCCGCGCTCGCCCAGGAGGGCGTGCAGGCGCGCGTCGTCTCGGTGCCGTGCCAGGAGTGGTTCGAGGAGCAGAGCGCGGAGTACCGCGAGTCGGTGCTGCCGGCGAGCATCCAGGCGCGCGTGTCGGTCGAGGCTGGCCTCGCGCTCACCTGGGCGCCCTACCTGGGCGACGCCGGCCGTTCGGTCTCGATCGAGCACTTCGGCGCCTCGGCCGACTACAAGACCCTCTACCGGGAGTTCGGCATCACCACGGAGGCGGCCGTCGCGGCCGCCAAGGAGTCGCTCGCCGCCGCGAGCAACTGACACCGTTTCGGTCCACCACTTTTTCACCACACACGGAAGATCACGCTCATGGCAGACAACACCTCCCCCACCGCCCAGCTCTCCGAGGTCGGCGTCAGCATCTGGCTCGATGACCTCTCGCGCGAGCGCATCTCGACCGGCGGCCTGCAGAAGCTGATGGCCGAGCGGAACGTCGTCGGGGTCACCACGAACCCGACGATCTTCGCGGCAGCGCTCGCCAAGGGCGAGGCGTACGACGCCCAGGTCGCGACCCTTGCGACTGCCGGGGCGAGCGTCTCGGAGGCGGTCTTCGAGATCACCACCGACGATGTGCAGGCTGCCTCGGACATCTTCCGCCCGGTCTACGACGCGACCAACGGCGTCGACGGACGCGTGTCGATCGAGGTCGCCCCCGACCTCGCGCATGATGCCGCCGGCACGATCGCCGAGGCGAAGCGGCTGTGGGCCAAGGTCGACCGTCCCAACGCGATGATCAAGATCCCCGCGACGATCGAAGGCCTCGAGGCGATCACCGAGGTGATCGGCGCGGGCATCAGCGTCAACGTGACCCTCATCTTCAGCCTGGCCCGTCACCAGGCGGTCATCGAGGCCTACCTCGCGGGCCTCGAGAAGGCGAAGGCCGCGGGAATCGACCTGTCGACGATCGAGTCGGTCGCGTCGTTCTTCGTGTCGCGCGTCGACACCGAGATCGATGCGCGCCTCGAGGCGATCGGCACCCCGGAAGCGATTGCGCTCAAGAGCAAGGCGGGCGTCGCCAACGCCCAGCTCGCCTACCAGCTTTTCGAGCAGCAGTTCGCGACCGAGCGCGCGCAGGCGCTGCTCGCCGCGGGTGCCAACAAGCAGCGTCCGCTCTGGGCTTCGACCGGCGTCAAGGACCCGTCGCTTCCCGACACGCTCTACGTCACCGAGCTCGCGGTGGCCGGTGTCGTCAACACGATGCCGGAGAAGACGCTTGAGGCGACCTTCGACCACGGCGTCATCGAGGGCGACCGCGTCACCGTCTCCTACGCCGAAGCGCAGAAGGTCCTCGACCAGCTCGCGGCCGTCGGCGTCGACTACGACGACGTCACCGCCCTGCTTGAGAAGGAGGGCGTCGAGAAGTTCATCGTCTCCTGGAACGAGCTGCTCGACACGGTGACGGCGGCGCTGGAGGCCTCGAAGTGACCGTCACGGTCCACGCCACGGGTGCGGCGGCCGAGGCCGTCGCCCGCGTCGTGCCGCAGCTCGTGTCCGACGGAGTCGCGAGCGGCATCACGTCGCTCGACCCGACTCTCTGGGGTCCCGAGGCGGAGGCCGAAGCGGCGGTCCGCCTGGGCTGGACCGAGGCCGTCGCCCTGTCGAGCCCGCTCGTCGACGACATCCTCGCCTTGCGCGACCAGCTGCGCGCGGCCGGCGTCGACCACATCGTCCTCGGCGGCATGGGCGGATCCTCGCTCGCGCCCGAGGTCATCACGAAGACCTACGGGGTGCCGCTCACGGTGCTCGACTCGACCGACCCCTCGCAGGTGCGGTCAGCGGTCGGCGACCGCCTCGCGCGCACCGCGGTCGTGATCTCGTCGAAGTCGGGTTCGACGGTCGAGACCGACAGCCAGCGCCGGGCCTACGAGCAGGCGTTCCGCGAGGCCGGAATCGACCCGATCTCGCGCATCGTGATCGTGACGGACCCGGGTTCGCCGCTGGATGTCTCCGCGCGCGAAACAGGCTACCGCGTCTTCAACGCCGACCCCAACGTCGGCGGACGCTTCTCGGCGCTCACCGCGTTCGGTCTCGTTCCGAGCGGTCTCGCGGGCGTCGACATCCAGCAGCTGCTGGACGAAGCGGAGGCGGTCTCGCTCGAGCTGGCGCTGGACTCGGCGAGCAACCCCGGGCTGGTCCTCGGTGCGGCGATCGCCGGCACGCGTCCGCTCAAGAACAAGCTCGGCATCGTCGCCGACGGCACCCACATCGTCGGCTTCGCCGACTGGGCCGAGCAGCTGATCGCCGAGTCGACGGGCAAGAGCGGGACCGGCCTGCTGCCGGTCGTGCTCGAGACGGACGCCCCCGAGCTGACGATGGACCTCCCCGACCTCCAGATCGTGCGCCTCGTCGCCGACGCGCGCGCCACGCGCGAGGTCATCGAGGGCGAGATCGAGATCTCCGGCAGCCTCGGCGGCCAGATCATGGTCTGGGAGTATGCGACCGCGGTCGCGGGCCGTCTGCTCGGAATCGACCCGTTCAACCAGCCCGACGTCGAATCCGCCAAGGTCGCCGCCCGCGCGCTGCTGGACGCCCGTCCCGAGCCGACCGAACCCGTGTTCGCCGCCGAGGGCATCGAGGTGCGCGTCTCCGGCCCGCTCGAGATTGAGGGAACGACGCTCTCCGCCGCGATCGACGCGCTGCTGGCCACGCTTCCCGCCGACGGGTACCTGTCGGTCCAGGCGTACCTGGACCGCATCGCCTACCCCGAGCTCGAAGAGCTGCGCTCGCTGCTCGCGGCGCGCGCCGGGCGACCGGTCACCTTCGGGTGGGGTCCGCGCTTCCTGCACTCGACGGGCCAGTTCCACAAGGGCGGGCCGGCGATCGGCGTGTTCCTTCAGCTCGTCGGCACCACGACGACCGACCTCGAGATCCCCGAGCGCCCGTTCACCTTCGGCCAGCTGATCCAGGCGCAGGCCGTCGGCGACGCGAGCGTCCTGGCCGAGCACGGGCGACCGGTGCTCTCCCTCACGATCGATGACGTGGCGAAAGCGGCCGTGGCGCTGCGCGCCGCGATCGGCTGACCCGCTTCGTCCGAACGACGTCAAGGAACACGCATGCCTGTCGAGATCACGCCCGACTTCAACCCGCTCCGGTTGGCGTCGGATCGTCGCCTCAATCGAATCGCCGGTCCGAGCGGCCTGGTCATCTTCGGCGTCACGGGAGACCTGTCGCGCAAGAAGCTGATGCCGGCGGTGTACGACCTCGCGAATCGCGGGCTGCTGCCGCCCGGCTTCGCGCTGGTCGGCTTCGCGCGACGCGAATGGGAGAACGAGGACTTCGAGAAGGAGGTGCACGACGCGGTCAAGCAGTACGCGCGCACCCCCTTCGACGAGGACGTCTGGCGCCAGCTCAGCCAGGGCATCCGCTTCGTGCAGGGCGACTTCGACGATGACGCGGCCTTCGACAGGCTGAAGGCGACGATCGAGGATCTGGACGCACACCGCGGCACGATGGGAAACCACGCGTTCTATCTGTCGATTCCGCCGAAGTCGTTCCCGCTGGTGACCGAGCAGCTGCGCCGCTCCGGGCTCGCCGAGCAGGTCGACGGCCAGTGGCGTCGCGTCGTCATCGAGAAGCCGTTCGGTTCGGACCTGAAGACGGCGCGCGAGCTCAACGACGTGGTGGAGTCGGTCTTCCCGCCCGACAGCGTGTTCCGCATCGATCACTACCTCGGCAAGGAGACGGTCCAGAACATCCTGGCCCTGCGCTTCGCCAACCAGCTCTACGAACCGATCTGGAACGCCAACTACGTCGACCACGTGCAGATCACGATGGCCGAGGACATCGGCGTCGGTGGCCGTGCCGGCTACTACGACGGCATCGGGGCAGCGCGTGACGTGATCCAGAATCACCTGCTGCAGCTGCTCGCCCTCACGGCGATGGAGGAGCCGGTGTCGTTCGATGCCGGAGATCTGCGTGCCGAGAAGGAGAAGGTGCTGTCGGCGGTGCGTCTGCCGAAGGACCTCGGGCTGGCGACCGCACGCGGCCAGTACTCGAGCGGCTGGCAGGGCGGCGAACGAGTGCCGGGCTTCCTCGACGAGGACGGCATGAACCCCGACTCCGTCACGGAGACGTTCGCGGCGATGCGCCTCGACATCAACACGCGTCGCTGGGCCGGGGTGCCGTTCTACCTGCGCGCCGGCAAGCGCCTCGGCCGCCGCGTCACCGAGATCGCCGTGGTCTTCAAGCGCGCGCCGCAGTACCTCTTCGCCGAGAGCCA
>JBFIHP010000292.1:0-4961 GCA_041601735.1 Planctomycetota bacterium
GAACCGAGGAGTCTCGGGCTCGGGCAGTACCAGCACGACGTCGCGCCGAAGCGCCTCGACGAGGCCCTCGATCGCGAACTCGAGTGCGCCGTCGCCGAGGTCGGCGCCGACCTGCGCACCGCCAGCCCGGCCCTGCTCGCGCGGGTGCCGGGGCTCGGCCCGAAGCTGGCCGAGGCCATCGTGGCGCGGCGCGCGAAGGAGGGCCCGCTGCGGAGCCGCGCGCAGCTGCGCGAGCTGAAGGGCCTCGGCCCGGTCGCCTTCGAGAACTGCGCCGGCTTCCTGCGCGTGGAGGGCGAGGAACCGCTCGATCGCAGCGGCATCCATCCGGAGAGCTACCCCCTCGTCGACGCGATCGCCAAGCTCCGCGGCCTCGACCGCCGGACGGTCCTCGGCCGCGAGATCGTCCTGAGCGCGGAGGAGCGCGCCGGCCTCGCCGGCTTCGGCGCGGAGACCCTGGACGACGTACTCTCCGAGCTCGCCCAGCCGGGCCGCGATCCCCGCGCCGAATTCCGAAACGTCAGCTTCCGCGACGACGTGACCTCCATCGGGAGCCTGAAGCCCGGGCTGCGCCTCGAGGGCGTCGTGACCAACGTCACCGACTTCGGCGCATTCTGCGATCTCGGTCTCGACAAGGACGGTCTGCTGCACGCCTCACGCCTCCGGGGACGTCCCCGGCCCGTTCCGGGCGAGATCCTCCGCCTCGTCGTGCTCGAGGTCGATCTCGAACGCGGCCGCATCGCCCTCGATCTGGAGAACCCGAGATGACCCGAGCCGCCCCCCTCCTCGCGAGCGTCGCCCTGCTGATCTCCTGCACTTCCGTCCCGAACTCGCATCCGGATCGAAGCTCCGACCCGGAACCGGTCATCGACCGCAGAATCGAGGTCGAGATCATCGATGACCGCGGTGAACCCGCGGGCGCCGGCAGGCTGCTCTGCTTCCCCGCGCTCGCGGGCCTGGAGAGTCCGAGGGAGCTCGCGCGCCGCATCGGGGGCTCGAGCGCTCACCCGGTCGCTGCGAGGGGACGCGCGACGATTCCCGCCGACACCGCGACGGCCTTCTTCCTCGGCGCCGACGCGAGCTGGCCGGTCGCGTGGCACGAGGGCCCGATCTCGACCCGTGCGGGAACCTCGATCCTTCGCTTGATCCGGCTCGTGCGCTTCGCCGATCTGGCCGTCGTCGACGAGGCGGGACGGCCGCTCGATGCGATCGTGCGGCCGATGAGCGACGGCGAGTTCCCCCGTCCCATCCCCTTCGGGACGCCGAAGGCCGAGGGCCGGGTCACGGACGAAGAGGGCCGGGTACGACTCTCCTCGCCCTGGTGGCCGGACCGCGGCCTGTGGCTCCAGGTCACGTCGGCGGGTCGCGCACCGCGCGTCGTCGAGATCCGGACCTCGACGCCCGGACACGGCGGGGCCGACGCCGAGAGGCGGCTCGTCCTCGAACGGCGCCGCGACGCCAGCACCTTCGCGGTCGATGACCGGAGCGGTCGCATCGTCAGGCCCGACCTGGTGCGATTCCGGCCGGCCCCGCCCGAGGGCGGTGATCCGCTCCCCGAGGGCCATCAGCTGATCGAGATCGGCGAGGACGGGCGATTCACTCTGCCGATCGGTTCGCGCCGTCCCTTCCGGCTCGAGGCGCTGGCCGAGGGTTACGAGCCCTGGATCGACGAAGGGGCCCGGATCGAAACCCTCGAGATCCGGCTGAAGCCGCGGCGCTGAGGCCCCTCGATTGTCGGATCGCTGCGGGCGGGCTATCTTCAGCCAGCACTGAAGGAGCATGCATGCGCATCGTCAGCATCGGCGGAGGCCCCGGCGGCCTCTATGCGGCCATCCTGTTCAAGAAGGCCTTTCCGGCGGCCGAGATCACCGTCTACGAACGGAACAAGGCCGACGACACCTTCGGCTGGGGCGTCGTCTTCTCGGACGAGACCCTGGGCAACTTCGAGATCGCCGATCCGGAGAGCTACCAGACGATCCTCGACGAGTTCATCTACTGGAGCGACATGGACACCTGGGTCGAGGGACGGATGGTCCGCTCGACCGGGCACGGCTTCTGCGGCATGAGCCGCAAGCGCCTGCTGAACGTCTTCCAGGATCGAGCCCGGGAGCTCGGCGTCGAGCTGCGCTTTGAGGAGGAGATCGGCGACCTCGCCGACCTCGGCGAGGTCGATCTGATCCTCGCGGCGGACGGCGTCAACTCGCGCATCCGCGAGGCCCATGCCGAGACCTTCGAGCCGACCCTCGACTGGCGCAAGTGCAAGTTCACCTGGCTCGGCACGACGATGCCGATGGAGGCCTTCACCTTCATCTTCAAGGACACGGAGTTCGGTCTCTTCCAGGTCCATGCCTACCCCTTCGAGGATGGCCTCGGCACCTTCATCGTCGAATGCCGCGAGGAGGTCTGGAAGAAGGCGGGGCTCGATCGGGCGAGCGAGGAGGAGACGGTCGCCTTCTGCGAGGAGCTCTTCGCCGACTACCTCGACGGCGCGAGGCTCCTGAACAACCGATCCATCTGGCGGACCTTCCCGACGATCACCTGCGCGAGCTGGGTGAAGGACAACATCGTCCTGCTCGGCGACTCCGCGCATACCGCGCACTTCTCGATCGGCTCGGGAACCAAGCTGGCCATGGAGAGCGCCATCGCCCTCGTGGACGCCTTCGTGAAGCTGGGCTGGGAGGACGTCCCGAAGGCCCTCGCGGCCTACCAGGAGTCGCGCTACGTCGATGTCATCAAGCTGCAGAAGGCGGCGCAGACGAGCCTCGAGTGGTTCGAGAACTCCGCGCGCTACATGCACCAGGACCCCTTCATCTTCACCTTCAACCTGATGACCCGCTCGAAGCGCATCACCTACGAGAACCTCGAGATGCGCGATCCCGAACTGGTCGCCTCGACGCGCGAGCGCTTCCGGGTGGCCTCCGGTGCGCCGCTTGACTCCCGGGGCGAGGCGCCGCCGCCCATCTTCACGCCGATCCGCGTCGGCCCGATACAGCTCGCCAACCGCATGGTCGTCTCGCCCATGTGCCAGTACAGCGCGGTCGACGGCGTCGTGAACGACTGGCACCTCGTCCACCTCGGATCGCGGGCGGTGGGCGGCGCGGGTCTCGTGATCACCGAGATGACCAACGTCGAGCCCGAGGGCCGTATCACGGGAGGTTGCGCCGGACTCTGGGACGAGGAACAGATGGAAGCCTGGGAGCAGATCGTCGACCATGTCCACCGCTTCTCGCGGGCCAGGATCGGCATCCAGCTCGCGCACGCGGGTCGCAAGGGCTCGACCTTCCATCCCTGGGACGGCACGGATGACCGGGCCCTCTCCGAGGACGAGGGCGCCTGGACGACCTATGGTCCGAGCGCGATCCCCTTCCGGGCGGACTGGCCGGCGCCGAAGGAGATGGATCGCGCCGACATGGACCGCATCCGCGACGCCTTCGTGCGCTCGACCGAGCTGGCCCTGGCGGCCGGCTTCGATCTGGTCGAACTCCACATGGCGCACGGCTACCTGCTGTCGAGCTTCCTCTCCCCGCTCGCCAACGAGAGGACCGACGACTACGGCGGCTCGCTCGAGAACCGCATGCGCTACCCCCTCGAGGTCTTCGACGCCGTGCGTCGCGCCTGGCCGAAGGACCGGGCGCTCGCGGTGCGGATCAGCGCATCGGACTGGGCGGGAGACGAGGGTCAGACGATCGAGGACTCGGTCGTGATCGCCCAGGCCCTGAAGGAGCGCGGCTGCGATCTGATCGACGTCTCCTCCGGCGGCAACGTCGCCGACGTCATCCCGACCTACGGTCGGATGTACCAGGTGCCCTTCGCCGAGCAGATCCGCCACGAGACCGGCATGACCGTCATGGCCGTGGGCGCGATCCAGGGCGCCGACCACGCCAACACCGTCATCGCCGCCGAGCGCGCCGACCTCTGCGCACTCGCGCGACCGCACCTCTTCGATCCCTACCTCACTTTGCACGCGGCCGCGCACTACGGTTATCCTGATCAGCACTGGCCGGGGCCCTATCTCGCGGGTCGTCCCCGGATCGACAAGGAGTAAACATGACCGCCATCCGATTCCTGATCGCCTGCGCCCTCCTCAGCCTGACCGTCGGCTGCGTCACCAATCCCGAGACCGGCACGAGCAGCTTCAACATGATCCCGGAGGGCACCGAGCTGCAGCTCGGCCTCGACGCCTACTCCGAGGTCAAGGCGACGACGAAGGAGAGCACGAACGCGCGGCTCAAGGCCATCGTCCAGCGCGTGGCCGACCGGATCACCGCGCAGACCGGCGTCGACTACCCCTACGAGGTCCGCCTGGTCGAGAGCCCGGAGGCCAACGCCTTCTGCCTCCCCGGCGGCAAGATCGTCTTCTACACCGGCATCCTCCCGATCCTCGAGAACGAGGCGGGACTGGCCTTCGTCATGGGTCACGAGGTCGGGCACGCCATCGCCCGACACGGCGGTCAGCGCATGAGTCAGACCCTGCTCGTCCAGGCCGGCCTGCAGGTCGCCGACCTCAGCATGGGCGACGCGACCCAGAAGCCGATGCTCATGGCGGCCCTCGGCGCCGGCGCCCAGTACGGCGTCCTTCTGCCCTTCTCGCGCGGCGACGAATCCGAAGCCGACTACATGGGCATGCGTTACATGGCGCGGGCCGGCTACGACCCGAACGAGGCGCCGAAGGTCTGGGAGCGCATGGGCCGCGGCGGCGCGCAGCCGCCGGAGTGGACCTCGACCCACCCCAGCCACGAACGTCGCTCCGAGGACCTGCGCAGGGCGATGGCCGAGGCGATCAAGATGTACCAGAACGCCCCCGTCCGCTACGGACTCGGCGAGGACCTATAGGCGTCAGACGCGAAACCGCCGCCCACCGACGCATTGGCGTCAGGCGCAGGACCGCCGCTCACCGGCGAATCGCTGCCCGACCGGCAGTCCCTCCCGACAACGGCCCTCGAGGCGTCAGACGCCTCGAGGGC
>JBFIHP010000293.1:0-4956 GCA_041601735.1 Planctomycetota bacterium
CTCAACTACATCCTGAAGAAGCCGGAGCTCGGCCTCCTCGAGATAGCGGCGCCGCGCGTTCTTCTTCTCCTCCCGCTTCTCGTCCTCGACTCTCGTGAGGCGACGCAGCGCGCCATCGGCGATCGTCCAGGCCCAGAGATCGTCGCCGCGGCGAAGGACGATGGCCTCACCGTCCAGCGCGAAGTCCTGGGCGCGGAAGCCCCCGAGGAGCGGCATGAGCGCGCGCGAGGTCATCGAGGGCAGCTGGATCAGGCTCAGGCGATCGTCGCGGGAGCTGAGCGCGAGCTTTCGGTCCCTCGAGAGGATGACCTCGCGTTCGCCCAGCGGCGCATCCTCGCCCTCCTCGAGCCGCCGCAGGCTGCCCTCGTCGATGTCGAAGACCCAGGTCCCCCGCTTCTCCTCGTCCCAGCGCTTCCAGTCGAAGATGAGGAAGCGCTCGTCGAGGCTGAAGCGGATGCTCCCGGGCGCGGCGCCGTTGAGGTCCTCGCCGAGGGTGATGAGAGCGACGTCGAGCGCGCCCGTGATCGGCTGCGCGAGCCGCGCGCGCAACGCCTTCTCGATCGCGAGCTGGGCCGCGGGTTCCGGCGTCGGCCGCGAGGTCGGCTGCGACGTCGGCCGCGAATCCTGGGCCGTCAGCGGACCGCCGATGATCAGGACGAGGAGGAGCCCGAGGCTCCCGGGGATGATCGAATGTCGCATCGTTTCTCTCAGGAGTCCTCGCCCAGGTCGCGGACCGGACCGAGCTTGCCGTGCCGCGCCAGGATGGCCGCGGCGCATTCCCTCGCGCTCTCGCTCTCGCAGGCGCGCAGGGCGGTGATGAAAGCCGCGGCGCAGCGCCCCAGCGGGATGTCGGGATCGAGACCGGCCCGGTCGCTCCGGTCCACCTCCCAGCCCTCGAGCAGGAGATGCCGGGCGCTGCTCTCGAGGGCCCCGGCCGCGTCCTGGGGGCCGAGCGCGCGAACTAGCCGCGCCAGGGCCGCGTGTGCGTCGAGCGAGCGCGCCCAGTCGGAGTAGCGCATGCGCTTGCCCGTGAGCCGGCCATCGAAGTCGGCGCTGAGCGCCTGGAAGACCCGGTTCATGCCCTTCACGGTCTTCGCGTCCCCCACCTTCTCGAGCGCCGCGGCGACGGCCGGGACGAGATCGGGCTCGGGTTTCCGGAGACAGCCCAGGAGCGGCTTGGCGGCCTCGGGCAGGGCGGTCGCGCCGAGGATGCGCGCAGCCTCGCGCCGGACGTCGAGGCCTTCCTTGTCCGCGGCGACGAGCTTGCCGGCGATCGAGAGGAGGCTCTTCGGTTCCTCCTGCGCGATCAGGCGGTCGGCGGCCTCGCGGCCCACCGCCCCGCCGAGGCGGAGCCGCTCGAGCAGGCTCTTGCGGTCGTCATCGAGGCCCTCACCGGGTCGGCCCCAGTAGGTCTCCTCGTCCTTCGACCAGGGCTGATCGAAGGAGGACAGGGCCGCGAGTTCGATCGAGAACTTCCCCTTCTCGGCGCGCTTGGGCGCGACGGCCAGGCGCCGGACATGGAACATCCGCCACATCTCGGCCGCGATCTCGGGCGGGAAGCCGTGACCGCTGTCCGGCAGCTCGGTGTAGATGAAGTCGTGCTCGGCGCGCCGCATCGCCTCGGCGGCCTGCCGGTCGCCTTGGACGCCGACCACGGGATCGTCGGCCCCGTGATGCAGGTAGACCGGCGTCATCGTCTTCTCGAAGGGACCGAGGCCGCGAAAACCCCCGCCGGCCATGGGCGCGACGACGGCGAAGAGATGCGGGTACTTCGAGCCGAAGTGCCAGGCGCCGAAGCCGCCCATCGAGTGACCGGTCAGGTAGACCCGGTTGAGGTCGATGTTGTAGGAGAGCTGGACCTCCTCGAGCACGGTCATCACGAAGGAGTCGTTCGGCCGCGCGTTCCAGGGCGCCTGGACGGCGTCGGGGCAGACCACGATGTAGCCCGCGCGGGCGGCCCCTTGGGCGTAGAAGTTCATCGCCGAGCGTCCCGACCCGACGACGTCCTTGCCGTCCTTCCCGTCGGGCCCGCCGCCGTGGAGACCGAGGACGAGGGGCCAGGACCGCTCCGGGTCATAGGACGCCGGGACGAAGAGCGTGTAGACGCCCTTCTCCTCCCGGGATCGCAGGCGCAGGAGACGGTCGTCCTGGCGACCGCGGGCCTCGCCGCGACTGCGACGCACGCGCTCGAGGTACTCGAAGCTCCGGTCGAAGCCGTGATCGACGGCGACGCGCGCGAGCGCGGCCTTGCGCTCGCTGCCCTTCTCGAGGGCGAAGAGGGCGTCGAGATCCGCCCGCAACTCCTGGTTGGAGCGCGGGTCGGCCTTCCGCAATCGTTCGGCCTCCGCCGCGCCGTAGCGGGCCTTCGCCGCCTCGAAGTCGGCGCCGAGAACCAGCGCCTCGCCGAGGTGCCGGGCCTCGCGATCCGGGAGTCCGAGTTCGGCTGCCAGGGCCGCCATCTTCAGATGCGAATCGATGCTCGGCTCCTCGCCCGGCGGCTGCGTCTCGAGGAGGCTCTCGAGGTAGCGCCACTCCGGGGTCGGATCGGGCTCGACCTTCTTGATCTGGTTCTCGGGGACGGTCTCGAGACCGAAGGTCATCCGCTCGTTGCGCGAGTTGTAGGGATTGATGACGGCCTGGCCGTTCTCGCGGCGCACCACGACCCCGCGCATGCGGCCCTTCTTCAGGATGATCTCGTCGCCGAGGATCGAGCCGCCGACCGTCGCGAGAAGGACGACCGTCACGATCGGGACCAGATGACGAAGAGGAATGCGCATGCTCGCTCCGGGGCTCGCGCGACCTGGGGTCGCGGCGGGGAGCGCTCATTGCACCAGATGGCCGGCCATCATGCAAATCGCTTCCCTGGGGCCGCGGCCCGGGAAGCGATCGTTGCGATCGAGACGGCGTTGGGCGGGACTCAGTCCTCGAGACGGCTCAGCCTGAGGATCACCCAGAAGGGCGAATCACCCGAGATGAAGCACTGGCGCGATTCGAAGTCGCGGCCCCAGGGGAATGCCACCGCGACGTCGCTGCCGGTGATGACCGTGGGCATCCCGACGATCAGCCGGTCCTCGTCGGTGAAGGACTTGCCGAAGGCGAGGGCGATCGCGGCGCCGACCGTGCCGATGGCCTCGGCGAGTGCGGGGCCCTTCGGGCGATCGTCGTCCTTGGTCGTGACCACGCGGGCCACGAGTCCCGGACCCGCCTCGGCGGGCATCATCATGATGAGACTGCCGATGAAGCCGCTGCCCTGGATGGTCATCTGGCAGCTGGTCATGCGGCCGATGTGTCGCTTCTGATCCTCGATGGCGACACGACGCACGTCCATGTGAGCGACCCGGCGCATCGCCGAGCCGATCGCGTCCTCGAGTCGCTGCTCCATGTTCTTCCGGAGGGCCGGTGCGGTCGCTTCCATCTCATCGCTCCAAAGGGGCCCGTTCATCCTGCGCCCGGGCCGGGCGGGGCCTCGCCGGAGGGAGAGACCGCTCAATCCTGCATCGGATCGCCCGGGCCGGGCCTTGAAGACTTTTCATTTTTACCCGGTCTCACCCGGTCCCCGCGGGCGAGGGACTTGCCTTCCGGGCGGATCGACGCATCCTGGGACCATGAGCGGGTTTGAGGATCTCAGTCGCGAATTCCTGATCACCGGGGCCTCCAGCGGTCTGGGTCGAAGCCTCGTCCAGGTCCTGGCCCCGGGCCGAAGGCTCCTGCTGGGCGGCCGCGACCGCGGCCGACTCGAGGACGCGGCCGGCCAGGCCGAGGCCCTCGGCGCCGTCGAGGTCCGCACCGCCGCGCTCGACCTCTCCGATCCCGAGGCCGGCGTGGCGCTGGCCGGGCTCGCGAACGACTTCCTCGGCCCCTGCCCCGGAATCGTCCTCAACGCCGGCTTCAGCCTGCACGGCAGGGCCCACAAGCTCGACGAAACGGAATGCGCCCGCGAGCTCGCGACCAACGCCCGCAGCGTCCTCGACTTCCTGCACGCCTTCGGCCCGCGCCTGCGCGCCGAAGGCGGGGACCTGCTGATCACCGCCTCGATCGCGGGGCTCCAGGGCGTGCCCGAGCAGACCGGCTACGCGGCCGCGAAGGCCTTCCTGCTCTCGCTCGGCTCCTCGCTGGCGGCGGAGTGGCGCGAGCACGGCGTCCGCGCCAGCACCTACGCGCCGGGACTCCTGGACACCCCCTTCTTCGAGCGCGCCGGCATTCCCCGCGACCGACGCTGGGCACGCCTCTCCCCCTTCATGGACCCGGATCGCGCGGCTCGCGACGCGCTCGGCCTGCTCGCGCGGGGCCGGATGCTGGGGACGAGCGGCTGGCGCAACAGGCTGGCCCTCTTCGCGTCCCGCTTCCTCAGCCGGCGCGCCATCGGCGCCGTCACCGCCTGGACCACCGCGCCATGACCGCGACCGACGATCGGGCCGCGACCCGTCACCGGGTCTTCGGCTTCTTCCGCGCACCCGAGACCGCGGCGGGCTTCATCCTGCTCGTCGCCTTCGCCTTCATCTGGACCTGGTCCTATTTCGCCCGCGCGAAGGAGAGCGAGGAACCGCAGGGGCCCCTGATGCTGGAGGCCAGCCTCGTGACGGTCGAGGACGAGGGCTTCTTCGTCGAGGTGAAGCTCGATCGCCCGGCCTTCATCACCCTGCTGCTGCGCCGGCCCGACGCCCCGGACAGCCAGGTCTTCCCGCGCCTCGGCCCGCCGCCGGGCCTGCCCTGGCCGCTCGAGGCGAAGACGACCTACCGACTCCCCGAGGCCGAGGGCCCCTTCCGCCGTCCGCTCGCCGCGGACGAGGTCATCATCGTCCTGGCGCGTCGAGATCGACCGGCCGGCGACGACGGCGATCTGCCCGACGACGCCGAGCTCGGCGCGCGGGTCGAACTCCGTGGAGCGCCGCGATGAGCGCCCTCGTCCGCCCCGGCGATCGCGCGCTCGTGACCGGCGCCTCCTCGGGCATCGGC
>JBFIHP010000294.1:0-4947 GCA_041601735.1 Planctomycetota bacterium
AGCCGGACGATGGTCCCGGCAGAGGCCCGGGCCAGGGCGCGGATCATCGCGCGCGAGCCGGGCGTCGTGGCCGGTTCCCCGATCGCGGCCCGGCTCGTCGAGCTGGCCGGCGGCGGGATCGACTACCGAGCCGTCCTGCCCGAGGGGGCCGCGGTCGAACGGGAGGGCCTGGTCGCGACCCTCGAAGGCGAGGCGCGGCTGCTCCTCGCGCTCGAGCGCAGCATCCTCAACATCCTCCAGCGGATGGGCGGCGTCGCCACGACCACCGCTCGCCACGTCGCCCGTGTCCGCGGGACGAAGGCCCGCATCCTCGAGACCCGCAAGACCATCCCGGGCTGGCGGCGCCTCGACAAGTACGCCGTCCGCGCCGGCGGCGGCGACAACCACCGCATGGGCCTCTTCGATCAGATCCTCGCCAAGGAGAACCACTTCGCGGTCTGCCCGGGCGGCGATTTCGCGGGCCGGCTCCGGCACCTGATGACGTCCAGGCCGGAGGGGGTCGCGGTCGAGGTCGAGGTCGAGAACCTCGAGGAGTTCCGCGCGGCGCTCGCGGCCGGCGTCGAGATGATCCTCCTCGACGACATGAGTCTCGAGGACATGGGCCGCGCGGTCGCCGAGCGCGATGCCGCGGGTCGGCCCTGCCTGCTCGAGGCCTCCGGCGGCATCACCTTCGACCGGCTTCGCGCCGTGGCCGAGACCGGCGTCGACCGCATCTCGGTCGGCGCCCTCACGCACAGCGTGAAGGCGCTCGACCTCTCGATGCTGATCGAGCTCTGATCCGGCCCCGCGCGGCCGGCCTCAGCGCATGTCCGTCTGGAGTTTCGCGGCGACTCGCCGCAGGAAGCTGCGGTCCTTCTCCTTGACCTCGCCCCGGGCCACGACCTTCGCGGCGAAGCCGTAGAGCAGAAGGGCCGATGCCTTCGTCCGCGTGTTCATCCGCGGATGGTCGGCGCGCATCAGCGCGCCCGCCAGCTTGCGGAGCGAGACGAACTCGATCAGGTGGCGTTCCGGTTCGCGTCGGCAGACGAGCGCCTCCTCGCGCTCCGTCTGGGCGATCAGGACGCGACCCACCACCGTGGCCTGGCGAGCGAGGGTCGGGAGATCGAGGCGATCGGGACGGTCGCTGATCTGGTGGTAGTCCTCGTTCTCACCGGTGCTGAAGAAGAGGTGCGGAATGCGCTTCTTCTTGAAGGGGACGAAATCGCTGCGATCGCCGGCGATGTCGGTCCAGAAGTAGGAGAGCTCACCCTCTTCATCGACCTTCGCCGCCGCCTGGAGATCGTCCAGCACCTCGGGCGTCCACTCCCAGCCCTGGGCGAAGAGCAGCCCATCGACGATGCCGAGCCCGGCGCGACCGAGCATGTCCATGGTGATGAAGAAGCGGCAGTCCTCGAGCGGCAGGGGCGGTCGTTCACACCAGGCGAAGGAACCGAGCATGCCCCGCTCCTCGAGATCGAATGCGACCACGATGACGTCGCGGCGCAGGCGGCTCCGGTCGATCGTGCGCACGATCTCGAGCATGGCGGCCACACCGCTGGCGTTGTCGCAGGCCCCCGGGTAGTAGCGGTTGCCGCGCCTCCCGAGATGATCGTAGTGCGCGCTGATGATGACGTGGCCGTCGAGCCTCTCCTCGGCTCCGGCGGCGAGCCGCCCCGCGAGGTTCGCTCCCTTCAGGCCGTTGGCGGCGAAGGCGAGCTCGAAACTCCCTCCGGCCAGAGGCTCGAGACCGAGCGTCTCGAATTCCTTCGCGAGATAGGCCCTCGTCTTCTCCGCACCCGGACCGAAGCGCCCCCCCTGCTCCGTCGAGCAGAGCGCCTCGATGTGTCCCGCGAGTCGCTCCTTCGAGACGGCTGCGGACGCGGCCGGACGGCTCTCCTGGGCGCCGAGCTCGACACCGAGGAGCAGGATCAGGACGAGGACGGGGCCGGAGAGGATCTGCCTGCGCATGCCACGATACTGCGTTGCCGGCGAGAGCCTGGCAAGGCGCCGCCCTCAGGTCCGTCGCGCCCGCGCGACGAGAGGTCGATCCGACCGACGCTCTCGCGTCACATCGTCGCCTCGAGTCGGATGGCGGGCGAGGACGAGACGATCGGAGCGGTCTCGAAGAACTGGACATGGACCTGCAGACCGGCGAGCGCCGGATTCTGGCGCGTGACGTTGGGGATGATCGCGGCGCCGGTTCCGTCGAAGCCGAAGTACTCGGTGAGGAGCAGATTCGGCGCATCGACGTCGAGGAGCACGGGCAGGAAGCCGAAGTAGGGCGTGTCCGCCCCGGCAAGGCTCACTCCCGCCAGACCGAGACCGGCCGGAGTCGCGCCCTCGCAGACGAGGGTGCCGGTGAGCGACCAGGGATCGGCGCCGTCGGGCTGCCAGCTGAGGTCGAGGAAGTGCGTCAGGCCGGTCTTCGTGCGGATCTTGAGGGCCGGCAGGGTCGGCGCGAGATAGACCCGGGTCCGGCCCGCGTCGGTACCGTTGTCGTCGTCGCGGATCGCGCCGACCACGAGGTCGGCGAAGCCGTCGCCGTTCAGATCGCCGGCCCCGCGCACGTCATAACCGAACCAGTCGCCGGGATCGTCGCCGTCGAGCTGGTAGAGCACCGAGCCGTCGGCGCCGGAGTAGACCCGGGCCATGCCGGAGTTCGCTCCGTTGTTGTCGTCGAAGAGCGCACCGACCACGAGATCGGCGAAGCCGTCGCCGTTCATGTCGCCGGCGCCGCTCACCTTGTCCCCGAAGTGGTCGCCCGCACCGTCGCCGATGAAGGTGTAGAGCAGGGATCCGTCCAGGCCGGAGTGGACCCGGGCGCTACCGGAGTCGATGCCGTTGTCGTCGTCGAGGCGGGCCCCGAGGATGAGGTCGGGATAGCCGTCGCCGTTGACGTCGCCCGCCCCCGCCACGGGGAAACCGAGTTCGTCGCTCGGACTCGTGCCGAAGAAGCTGTGCAGGACGGAGCCGTCGAGGCCGGAGTAGACCCTGGCGCTACCCGCGTTGAACCCGTTGTCATCGTCGCGATAGGCCCCGACGATGAAGTCGTCGTAGCCGTCGCGGTTCACGTCGCCGGCATCACTGACCGAGATGCCGAAGCGATCGCCGACGGTGTCGCCGGTGAGGTCGTAGAGCACCGTGCCGTCGAAGCCCGAGAAGACGCGCGCGCTGCCCGTGTCGAAACCGTTGGCCTCGTCGATGAAGGCTCCGACGATGAGGTCGGCGTATCCGTCGGCGTTCACGTCGCCCGCGCCGCTCACGCTGAATCCGAAGTGATCGTCGGCATCGTCGCCGTTGAACATGTGCAGGACCGAGCCGTCGAATCCGGAGTGGACGCGCGCGCTGCCCGAGGTCACGCCGTTGTTGTCGTCGCCGTAGGCGCCGACGATGATGTCGGCGTAGCCGTCGCCGTTGACGTCGCCCGCGCCGCTCACCGAGACACCGAAACCGTCGAAGGCGTCATCGCCGGCGAAGTGATGAAGCAGGGCCCCGTCGAGGCCCGAGTAGACCCGGACGCTGCCGCTCGGTACACCGTTGTTCAGGTCGAGGGGCTCGCTGACGACGAAGTCGTCATGGCCGTCGCCGTTGACGTCGCCTGCGCCGTCGACGGCCCAACCCATGTTGTTGCCGGCCAGCGCGCCGTCGTAGGTGTAGGCGATCGTCAGCTGCGCCTGGACGACATGGGCCAGGCAGAGCGACAGGATGAGCGGCAGGAGGGATCGAAGCATGACCGTCCTCGGGGAGTTTCACGGCGGCAATGGAGAAGGACACGGCTCGCCGATCATAGGGTGTCGCCGCGGGCGAAATCAAACACTTCCCCACCCGGACCGGGAGGTAAGCGGGTCGATCGTGCATACCCGGCGGAGGCTGCGAGTTCATGCAGACCCGGGGCCACCGGTGGAGGCCGGCGATCGCCGCGGGATGTGACGGAGCCCGGCCTGCCGCAGCAGGCCGGGCTCCTCGGCGAGCCGGGCGGGCCCTCAGATGAGGGCGACCTCGTTCAGGCTCTGGAAGCGCAGGCTGTAGTTCAGGTGCCGGAACATCGGCGCCGTCAGCGGTCGTTCACCGCGCTCGGAGAGGATGCCGAGCGCGCGCACGATGGCGGCGAGGACGATGTCCTTGCGCTTCTTCGGATCGGCGGACTCGAGCAGGGTCCCGAGACTGCGTTGATCGTAGACCTGGGCGAGCGCCGCGGCGAGCTCGACCTTGTTGGTCACGGAGCCGCGATCGCGAAGCACGCGACCGGCGATCATGATGACCTCGTGGTCGCCGAGCAGCGCGAGGGCCTGACCGTAGGCGCGCTTGAGCTCCGGACGGCTCTTCGACAGGAGCTGCTCGCGCAGGGGCTTGACGATCTTCTCGTCGCCGAGGAGACCGAGCGCGACGGCGCTGTAGCGCGCCACCGAGCTGTCGCCCTGGGAACGGAACTGCTTGCGGATGATCTCGATGGCATCGGACTCGCCGAGGAGTCCCAGCGAGAGCATCATCGCCGCGCGGGTCTGCTGGTCCATCGAACGCCGGCTGAGGCGACGGAAGACCTCCTCGCCCGCACTCGGACCGCCGTGCACCGCCATCGCGATCGCCGAGAAGGCCTTCGTGGAATCGAGCCCGGCCTCGTAGAGCTGGCCGCGGATCAACGCCAGGGCGCGCTCGCCGCCGAGCTCGCCGAGCGCGATCAGGGCGAAGTTGCGCACCATGACGTCGCCGTCGTCGAGCGCCTCCTTGGCGATCTCGTCGATCGCCCGCTCACGGAGCGCGCCGAGCCGCTTCTCGTCCTCGTCGAGCTTGACCCGGAGCCGCGCTCGATAGGACTCGAGCTCGCCGATCACGCGGTCGGAGGCGACCTCGCCGCCGTCACGCACGATGCTGGCCTCGAGCTCGTCCCACTCCTCGCGATAGGCGCTGCCGTAGTCGAGCTGACCGAGCGCGATCGCGGCCGAACGACGGACGCGGACGTCCTTGTCG
>JBFIHP010000295.1:0-4942 GCA_041601735.1 Planctomycetota bacterium
GAATCCGACGGAACGGGTCCGTCTGGTCATTCTGCCGGCCTTGCAGCGAGCGCGATTCGGCATCCTCCCGGCCGACGAGGTCGACGGGGATCGCCCTCGTGTCGTCCTGATCGACATCAGCGAGCTCGCTGACGTGGCAACCGACGTCCAGCTGGCTCGGGCCGGTCATCCCTCCGCCCCCGTCGTGGCCCTCTGCGCGGATGTCCCCGACTCCAGCGAACGGGTCCTCACGGCCTTCCGCAACGGGGTCGCGGATGCCGTCCTCCTTTCCGACGACGCGGCGACCGACATGGTCGATACCCTGAAACTCGCCCTCGAACGTCGCCGCCTGGACCAGGAGTCGCGCTCTCTCGACCTCGCCTTCTCGGCCGAACTCGGTGCGCGCGCGCGCGGCCTCATGCGCGCCCATACCGACGTGGAGGCCGCCTACGAGTCGACGCTCCACGCCCTCGTCCGCGCGCTGGACGTCCGCGAGAAGGCGACCGCCGGACACTCGATGCGGGTCACCTATTACACCTGCTTCCTGGCGCTGATGCTCGACGTGCCCGAGGAGGATCTCAAGGACCTCTATCGGGGCTCGCTGCTCCACGATATCGGCAAGATCGGCATTCCCGATGCGATCCTCCTGAAGCCGGCCCGGCTGACGACGGAGGAGTTCGATCGGATGAAGGAACACACCGTACTGGCGCGCGACTTCCTCGCCGGCATCGACTACCTCGGACGCGCCCTGGACATCCCCTACTGCCATCACGAGAAGTGGAACGGCCAGGGCTATCCCCGCGGACTCGAGGGTCCCGACATTCCCCTCGCGGCACGGATCTTCGCCGTGGCCGACGTCTACGACGCCCTGCGCAGCGAGCGCTGCTACAAGGACGCCATGGACCACGAACTGGCGACATCGATCATCCTCGGCGACTCGGGCACCCACTTCGACCCGAGGGTCGTCGAGGCCTTCCGTGAGGTCCCGGAGGAGATCTGGGCCGACCTCGACGTCGGCGCCCGCCGCGAGGTCAACGACTTCGAGAGGATGCGAGCCTGCTGCAAGGTGCAGCTCGGGCGACTTCGCGACAGGGTGCCGGAGCCAGTCTCGTGACCCACGATCCGCGCCTCGAGATCGCCGACTCGGCGCAGCTCCGCCACCTGCGGAGCCTCCTGGAACGAGACGTCAGCGACGAGAAGATCGTCGAGGCCCTGCTCTTCGTCCCCGACTTCGCCTGCCTGATCCTGGCCGAGGCCAACTCCCCGAAGTACTCCGGCGGCACGGCGATCAGCACTCTGGAGCGTGCGGTCGTCATCCTGGGACAGGACTCGATCCGCGCCCTCGCCGACGAGCAGCCGCGGCGACGCTTCGCGTCCGAGGTCGAGCGTCGGACCTGGCGGGACCTGGTGGCTCATGGAGCCGCGATCGGCATCGGTGCCGGCATGCTGGCCTCAGCGGTGCAGCTTCCGCTCGTCGGCGACCTTCGCACCCTCGGAGTCATCCACGACCTGGGGCTCCAGATCCTCTGCCGGCAGAACCCCACCGGATACAGCGCCGCCCATGCGGCCGCGACGGCGACATCGAGCCGGATCGTCGATCACGAGAGGTTTCATTGCGGAACCGATCACAGCGAGATCGCGGAGGATCTCTTCCGCGACCTGGGTCTCCCCGAGTCGATCTGCCTCGCGGTTGGATTCCACCACGATCCCCTCAACGCTCCGACCAGACACCGCTATCTCGCGACCCTGCTCTTCGCCGGCGAGTGCCTCGCGCGGCGGGCCGGCAGCGGAGACGAGTCGGGGATCGCGGACGTCGAGAGCCTCGAGCCTCGCGTCCTCGGCTCGCTTCGCCTCGGCCCCTCGGTCGTGGATGCACTCCTGCCCCTCTTCGGGGCCGAACTGCGTCGTCTCGGAATTCCCCTTCGACGCCCTCCGCTTCTCGACGGGAGCACCCGATGACCGCGAATCCCCGGATCCTCTGCATCGACGACAACCGCAGGAACCTGTCGATCCTGCAGGAACTGCTCGAGGACGACTTCGAGCTCGACTGCGCCCCCTCGGGCGAAGACGGCCTCAACTCGCTGAAGGAGGCGCGGCCGGAGCTGATCCTGCTCGACGTCATGATGCCGGGCGTGGACGGCTACGAGGTCTGCAAGCAGGTCAAGGCCGACCCCGAGACCTCGGAGATCCCGATCGTCCTGGTCTCGGCGCTGTCACGCAGTGAAGACCGCGAACTCGGCTTCGCCGCCGGCGCGGACGCCTATCTCTCGAAACCCTTCGATCCGGACGTACTCCTCGACCTGGTCGAGAACTACGTCTCGGTCGCCCCGCACCATGATTCGCACTGAGGCCTGGTCCGACCCGAGTCTTCTGCCCGCGCAGATCGGCTTCTCGCTCGCGGAGTTCGCCGCCGTCTCCTTGCTCCTCGTCGACGAGAACCTCCGGGTCCACTACGCCAACGCCGACGCCAGACAGCTCTTCGACTCGGAGCCCGAGTCCATGGCGACCGACCTCCTCGAGATCCTGCCCGGACTCGGCAAGGTGGACGCGATCGGATGGGGCGCCCCCACCGGCTTCGGTTTGCTGGACGAGTTGACCCGCATGGGCACGCAACTCGAGGCGCGCCATCCCCGGGGTTCGTTCAAGGTCGAGATCGACGCGCGGCCCGTGGTGATCGACGGAATCGAGGGTCGTGTCGTCGTGGTCCGGGACATGAGCGAGCAGAATGCCTCGCTCGCCACGATCCTCCGCGCGCACCGCGAACTCGAGGACTTCAACCGGATCGCGGTGGGTCGCGAACTACGCATGATCGATCTCAAGCAGGAGGTCAACGACCTCCTCGGCGAGCTGGACCTTCCGCCGCGCTACGAGATCAAGGACTGACCGCGGCGGGCTGCCGCGGTCCGGCCGTCACTGCAGGATGTTCTTGATGTCGGGGAGCAGCGGCCGGCAGGCCTGCGACTTCAAGGCGAAGTTGCTGCCCTCGCCCACCCTGGTCACGAAGACGTCGTTGTGGTGCCTGATGAGCCCGAACTCGTCGAGGCAGGCCACGCCGCCGCAGATCTCCATCGCGAGGGAGATGAGATCCGACGCCTCGCGTGACGAGGCGATCTTCACCTTCGCGGCCTGTTCGCGATCGAGCGAACCCTCGAGATAGAGGTCGCAGAGGTGCATGAGCCAGGTGAGGTTCTGCTCGAGTGCGATGTCCATGTCGAGGATGACGTCCTGGACCCGCTGGAACCGACCGATCGGCAGGTCGTCGAACTGCTCGCGGTCCTGCACGTAACGCCGGCAGCGATCGAGGGCGAAGGCCAGAGAGGAGAGCGCCAGGCCGGCGATGAAGAGGCGGCCGCCGTTCAGCGTGGTCACCATCACCTTGAAGCCGCCGCCGATCTCACCGAGGACGTCGGCCTCGGTCACCGGCACGCCGTCGAAGCTGATCGAACCGGTGCTCGACTGCTCCCAGACCTTCTTTCCGGCCATCTCCTGGTAATGGACGCCGGGGCTGTCCATCGGAACGATGAAACAGGTCGAGCGCTTGCCGTTCGGCGCGTCGGGATCGGTCATCGCGTGGACGACCACGTGGCTCGCCCAGGCCGCATTGGTGGACCAGCACTTCTCGCCCCGGATGATCCAGCGGTCGCCCTCGCGGGTGGCCGTCACCTGGGGATTGGCGGCGTCCGAGCCGCGCGCGGGCTCCGAGAGCCCGAAGACGAACATCCGCTTGCCGGCCGCGAGGTCGGGCAGATGGGCCGCCTTCTGGGCGTCGTTGCCGCAGAGCAGCAGCGGCTTGATGCCGAGGCTCACCGCGGCGCCGGGCGTGATCGCGACCGACTGGCTGTGATAGCCGAGTGCCAGCCCCATCAGCACCAGGTCGAGGTGATCGCCGCCCTGGCCTCCGTACTGCTCGGGAACGGGCAGGCCGAAGAGTCCGAGCTCGGCCATCTTGGCGATGGCGTCATCGGGGACGAGGACATGCTCGCGCTCCCAGTGGAGGAGCTTCGGCGCGATCTCGGCGTCGGCGAATTCGCGCACGGCCGAATAGAAGTCGAAGCGGTCCTCGGAGACGAGTTTCCGGAGATAGTGGTCGATGCGCCTGCTGCTCATGGAACGAGATCGTCCTTCGGGTCGTCTGGGGGGCGGGATTCATGCCCGCCGGCCTCTTCGTCGCTGAATCCGGTGGTCGGACCCGGCCAGGGGCCGAGACCCGCGAGGGAGCCTCTCGAGGGCTCTCGCGTCGGCGGGCTCCGGATTCTAAGAGTAGGGGCGACAAGGAACAAGGTCACGCGGATGCCCCGGATTGCCATCAGATCGCGCCCGGAAGACGTATCAGGGGTATCCGGGGGGCGCCGGCCGCGGCGATCGGTCGCAGCGATGTGGATTCGGCGCCGATTGGGCGCATGATGATCGCATGATCGTCCGATGAGTATCCGGGGGCTGCGGTTCGGGGCGGGATCTCGCCCGTCGAGGAGGTCGGGAGCATGGCTGCGGGACACATCAGCATCGTCGGGAACTTCGATTCGGAGTACTCCGCTCACCAGCGGACCCATGAGGCCATCATCCACGCCGAGCGCCAGCTGGGCGTCGTGCTGAACACCCGCTGGGTCACCCCGGCCGAGATCGCCGACCGCGACGACGTCCTCGACGGCAGCTGCGCCGCGCTCATCGCACCCCGCAACCCCAAGAGCCCCCGACAGCTCTGGCCCGAGATCCTCGCGGCCCTGGAATGGCTGGAAGCCCGTCGGGTTCCGGTGCTCGGCATCGAATACGGCTACCAGCACATGGTCATCGACATGGCCCGCCGGCTGCTCGGCCGCGGCTCGGCCAACTCGACCGCCTACGACGAGAGCAGTTCCTACCCGGTGATCACCCGGCTCGAGAGCGACCAGGCTCCCATCGACAAGTTCAAGCCGGAGCTGATCGACGTCCGATTCCGGGCCGACAGCCGGCTCTACGAGATGGC
>JBFIHP010000296.1:0-4939 GCA_041601735.1 Planctomycetota bacterium
AGCTCGTGCACGCTGCCGTGGTGGTTGCGCAAATGCGCGTCCATCGCGGTGCCTTCGAGCACGGTGACCGTGCCGGGCGCCTTGCCGAGGCGCATCGCATCCAGTGCGACGAGCCCGTCGAGACGGCACAGGCGATCCATGAGCCCGAGCGGCTCAGGCCCGACTATTTACCCGTCCGGGCCTCAAGCCGGGGCCGATTCTGCCGAGAATCCCGACGGAGAGGAGTTCGGAGCAGGAGGACGGGCCATGAACGGTCCCATCGAACCGATCACGAGACTGACGCCGCAGCAGGGCCTGCGCCGCGTCGAGCGCCACCCGCGCCCGGCGGACGAGCGCGAGGCCCCCCGCGATCGCGTCGAACTCGCCCGTCCCGACGACAACCGCCTCTGGGCGCTCATGCTCCACATCCTCGCCGACTCCCTCGAGGAGCCGCAGATCAGCGCCGAGGCGCGGCAGGCCGAGACCCCCGAGACCGCGCGCGATCTGGCCTCCTGGCTTCTCCAGGCGATCAACGGCGTGCTGATCTACGACTTCCTCGAGTCGACGGCCCGACCGGCCCCGGAGGTCTTCGACTACTTCCTCACCGAGATCCGGGCCGATCTCGAGAGCGGCGCCATCGAGGTCGAGGAGATCCTCCAGTCGCTGGGGGCCTTCGACGATGCCGGCCGGCGAGCCCTGCACGAGACGATGGCCCTGGTCGAGGACGCCCTCGAGCGCTTCGGCCGGGAGGCCGCCCAGGAGCTGCGGTTGAATCGCCGCCTCGAGCTGGCCATCGCCCTCCGCGGCGCCTGATCGCTTCTTCCCCGATCCACCGACGGGCGGTGCCAGGCACCCTCCGCCGGGGCGTGGGGCGAATCTGCCGTATCGAAGAGTCGGAGGGCGCCCCGGCGGACAGTGCCAGGCACCGTATGTCGGCACCGTAGGTCCCGCGGCGCCCGATCGCTCGTTCCCCGATCCGACTCGGCAAGCCTCGCAGCTGCGGTTAACATCCCCCGACCGGCGAGATCGCCGAGGAGGAGACGAGAACCGCCATGAACTTCGACAAGACCTTCACCATCGCCCTGATCCGCTGGAGCCACATCCTCTCCGGGATCATCTGGCTGGGCTTCTTCCTGTTCCTGCACTTCATCGTCCGGCCCTACGTGAACGGCCTGAAGGGGGATGCCAAGGCGGAGGGCTACCGCCGGCTCATCGGGCGCGGCCTGCGCTGGTGTCGCGGGGCCGGCATCGTGACGCTCCTGCTGGGGCTCGGGGTCCTGGGGCACCTCTGGGTGCAGAACGTCTACTCGAGCGAGGCCGAGCCTCTCACCAGTCGCGGTCGCTACATCATGTGGGCGATGACCATCGCCGTGGCGATGCTGGTGAACCTCTTCCTCTTCATCTCCAGGGCGCAGAACAACATCCTGAACGCCTTCGCCTCCGGCATCGGTCCCTCTGACGAACAGCTTGCTCGACCGCGCAAGCTGGCCCTCGTCAACGTCTACATGATGGGTCCGATGCTCTACCTCATGGTCTTCGCCCAGAACTTCCTCGGCGGCTTCCATTACGGTCACATGGGCCTCGGCATCCTGATCGGCGCGGCCGTCATGCACCTCCTGGTGATGATCGCCGACCGGGGCAACCGCTGAGGGTCCCGTCCCGACCCTGAGGTCGGCCGCAACCGGTCGCGTCGGTCACCCGACCCGGTGGCCCTGAAAGCCATGGGATCACGAACTGGCCCGCAAGGCGTGTGACGCCCTGCGGGCCGTTTCGTGGCAACGGAAGGGGCAGGGCCCTCCGGAGTCAGCGCGCGTAGCTGAAGTCGAAGTTCTCGACGCTCCCGGACTCGGGAACGACGAGGGTCCGGCTCTGTTCGCCCAGCTCCTCGTGCCGCACCGCGAGCCGGTAGGTCCCCGGCGCGAGACCCTCGATCGCGAAGCGACCGTCCGGACCGGTCACCGCGAACCAGGGGTGATCGAGGACGTGGATGTACATCAGCATGTTGGCGTGGAGGTCGCAGGTCGAGCGGATCGAGAGCTCCGGCTCGCGGAGCTGACGGATGACCTCGCCCGGCCCGGGGAAGCTCACCACGAAGCCCCGCTGCTTCTTCGCGCCGACGTTGATGTTGTGGGCCAGGGGATCGCTGTTGTGGATGCGGATCGGCTGCCGGGCCCGGATCGCGAGGACGTGAGGCTCGAAACGGCAGCCGGTCTGGTCGATCCTCGCCTCGTCCTTCTGCCAGGGAAAGACCCAGTCCTCGGCACCTTCGCTGATGTAGACCAGGGCGTTCGCGAGGAGGCCGTCACGAACCAGCAGGGTCTCGTCGGGGACCTTGCCGCCGCCGCAGGCCGTATCGAGCAAGCGCATCTTCGGGGCCTCGCCTGCGAAGCGGATGGTCCCGGACACCGAACCGACCGTCGCGGGGTCCGGCGTCACGATCTCACGATCGGGGAAGTCGAGCTTCGGTTCGTCCCCGCCGCAGCCCGCCCCGACCAGGGCGCAGGCGGCGAGGAGAGCCGTGGCGAATCGACGCATGGCGTACTCCTGTTCGTCCCGTTGCAGGGTATTGGCGCCGGAGGCGGACGCAAGCGCGGGCGGCCCGGGTCGGCGCGCCCCTTCGTTCGCGCTCCCACACGGGGCGAAGCGCAGCGCGTTTCCGGGCCGTGACGTCGTCACCTCGGGGTGACCACCGCGCCGCTGCGAAAGATGCGGTCGAAGGCGCCCGGATGCGAGAAGAGCCCCGATCCGCGGTCTCTCCGCCGATCCGGGCTCTTCCCGTGTTCGGGCACGCCTCTTGCTCAACGAGCGGCGGACGTTGCGGCGTCGAGTCGGCCGGCAGGCTCGTCGCCGGGCGGCGCCTGCACAGGCCCACCCTGGCTTGCACGTCGATGGGAATCCTCAGGCACGGGGAATTGAACGACTCGACGCCGCCGTCCGGTTTCCTCCTCACCCGTCCGGTCGCGACCGGGCTCAGGCCTGCTGGATCTCGGCTTCGGCCACGATCTGGCCTCCATTCTTGAATCGGATGGGGCCGGGCAGTGCGACGTCTTCGCCGGGGATCGTGTAGATGTACTTCCCGCCGACGAAGGTGATGTCCGGTGTGACCTGTTCGTCGTTGATCCAGACCTCGATGCCGGCGCTGTCGAATTTCGTCACGTAGGCCTGGCCCGCCGTGGCCGGTGGCAGCGTCTCCATGTTCCCCCTCCCCGATCTGGATCACTGGCCGAATTCGGCCTCGAAGTTCTCGCGCATCGTCTCCTTGATGCGGCCCTCCGAATGCGGGTAGTTCCGGATCTCCCGCAGGACCTCCTCGGGCGAGAACATGCCGAGGTATTCCTTCGCCAGGAAGGCGGCGCGATCCCGCCGGCCCGTGATGTGGTGGATCGGAGCGCCTCCGAGCCAGAATGCGGCCCTCGGAATCGCGACGGGATTTCGCTCCCGGATCGCCCTTTCGAGCGCCTGCACCCGGAGGTAGTTGGCATGGCCGCGTCGCGCGAGGACCAGCTCGCGGAACTCCGCATCGCTCATCAGGTCCGCTCGCTCGTCGTCCGGCGGCGTCTCGTCGCCGTTCCAGAACGCGCCGTCCTCGGCGAACATGTAGCCCACGTAGCCGTGACGGTGCTTGAGCCAGGTCACGACCCGCGCGGAGCGATTCCCGTAGTCCAGCTCTTCCTCCTCCGGGTAGGGCGTCGGGTCCCTGTCGGTGGGCTTCCAGCCCGGCGGGACCCAGACCTCGCCCTTCTCGTTCAGCGGCGGGGGAAGATCGTCGGGCGAGGACGAAGCCACCGTGCGCGTGCCAGGATCGGAGGGCGGCAGCGCGGGTCCGCTGAACACGAGGCCGACCTGCCAGGCGCCGACGGCCAGGACGAAGGAGGCGGCGAGGGCCGAGAGGCTCGTGCGGCGGCGGTTCTCCCGGCGGATGCGGACCTCGGCCATGACCAGCTCGGTGCAGGGGGAGCAGGCGTAGATGTGGGCCGTCAGGGCCGCATCGCGCCTTCGTCCCGGCGCCGTGAGCCAGCCGTGGATGCGATCGAGATCGGGGCAGGAGCTCGGCGTCGGCATGGTCTGCGCCATCTTAGCTCTTCGAAGGGCGGGCCGGGAGCGTGGCGTCTCTACCTGCGCCACGCTCCCTGTCCGCGTCGGTCGAGGGGGCATCCCGGAAAATCCGACCTTCCAGGACCCAAAGCGCGCTGACCCCTCCGATTCCGGAAAATCTCGAGACTTTCTTGCCGAGAGCTTCGAAGCGCGCCGGGCTTCGGCAGAATGTGCCGGACCCGACCGGAGACCGATTCCCTTGTTCCGATCCCGCCGCCTGAAGCACCTGACCCGGAAGCTCGCCCACGCCGAGGGCGTGGAGAAGGACGCGCTCTGGTCCGAGGCCCTGCCGATCATCTCGACGCTGATACGACAGGGTTTGCAGCGACATCGGCCCCGCAAGGACGAGGAGGACGAGGCCCTCGCCGAGGTGCTCCTCAGCCTGAGCGAGGGTGCGGAGGGCATCGCCGGCCGCCTCGCCGCGCTCAGCCCCGGCGAGATCGGCCCCTATCTTCGGGTCGCCGGCGGGCGCGCGCTCATCCGTCTCCGCCGGAAGGGCGGCCGCCGCGCGCCGCGGGCCTGGCCCCTGGAGGTGCGCCGCGGTCGGGGGCAGGAGCCGGAGCCCGACGAGAAGGAACGCGCCCTGGCCGCCCTTGCGACCCTCGAGCCCGAGACCCGCTTCGTCCTGCGCGCCCTGATCCTCGGCTACGAGATGGACGAGATCCACGAGGCGCTGGGCGGGGGAGAATCGAAGTCGGGGCTCTATCGCCGCCGCGACGAGGGGATCGAGCGCCTCCTCGCCGCCATGCGGGACGGGGGGTCGCGCGCGAACGGGAAGCGCTGAGGCGAAAGTGGGAGTGCGGGCGGGGGCCGCAGGAGGGGGATCCCGCGAGCCCGCCGCCGGCCCTCCCTGATCTGCCGAAGC
>JBFIHP010000297.1:0-4905 GCA_041601735.1 Planctomycetota bacterium
CAGGCCGCCCAGGACGCCCTGCGAAGCTGGCGGCGCAAGCGCGCGGACGAACGCGGTGTTCCGCCCATGGTCGTCCTGCCGAACCACGCCATGATGCTGATGCTCGCCGGGCCGCCGCGCGACCGCGTCGAGCTGGCCGCGCTGCCGGGCTTCGGCCCCAAGCGCACGGAACTCTACGGCGAGCAGATCCTCGAGATCCTCGACCGGCACTTCAAGGGCGCCTGAGCCCGCGCCGCGCGCGATCAGCGCGCGATGTACTGGCCGCCCGAACTCTCCGCCAGCACCCGCATGAACTCGCGATGATGATCGCGCCCCACGCCGATGGTGTGGATCTGGATCTTCCGTAGCTTGTTCTGCGCCGCCACCTCCCGGAGGATGTCCTCGGGGTCGGTGATCCGCCCCGCCGTCGGCTGACCGTCGGACAGGAAGAAGATCGTATCCACCGAGACGTCGCCGTACTCCTTGTCCTTGGCGCCGCGGCCCGCGAGCTCGAAGGCCCGCATCAGCGGTTCGTGGATGTTGGTGCCGCCGCCCGGTTCGCGTTCGGCGACGTAGGCCTTGGCGACCTTCTTGGTCTTCGCATCGGCCTCGATCAGCGTCTTGCGCCAGATCTCGACCTCGGTGGAGTAGAAGATGATGTTGAAGAGAGCGTCGGCGGGAAGCGAGGCGATCGCCTTGTCGAGCTCCTCCTTGGCGACGTCGATCTTGCGCTTCATGCTCGACTCGTACTCGGCCTTCTCCTCCATGCTGCCGCTGACGTCGAGGATGAAGACGATGCGCTTGGAGTAGGTCCGGATGCCGTAGAAGCGCGTCCCGACCTGGTCCTCCGCCGCCGCGATCTCCGGGTTCTCGGCGCGGGCCTTCTCCGCCTGCGTCTTGAAGTCGGCGCCGCTCTCGTTCCACCAGGCCATCCAGGCGTCGGGGTCGTCGCCCGTCGTCAGGCCCGTGATCTTGCGCAGGGCGTCGCCGAGGGCCTTGCTCACGCCGGCCATCTCGGTCCGGCGCTCCGCCTTCATCGACGACACCTCGCCCAGGGCGCGGACCATGGCGCGCACGCCCTTCGACGAATCGACGTGCGCCAGCGCGCGGGCCGCGTGGAGGAGGGTCTCGCGGTCGGCCTCGAAATCGGAGAACAGGCGGGCGATGTCGTCGATCTGGTCGTCGCCGGCGCAGAAGCCGAGGGCCCGCAGGGCGCCCAGCCGCTCGTCCGGATTCCAGCGCCAGGTCAGCGGCATCCGTCCCTGCCGGGCGCGGTCGTCCTGGAGGCGTTCGAAGACGCCGAGATTGCCGTCGTCGCGCTTGCGCAGCATCGAGACCAGGATGTTCGCCGCCTCCTCGTCGCCGACGTGGCCCATGAGCTCGATGAGCCGGAGGCGCTTGTCGAGATCGAAGGTGATGCCGAAGGGCGAAAGAACGAGCTCGTCGAATGCCTTCCGCCGGATGTCCAGGCTGCGCCCCGCGATGGTGCGGCCGACCGCCAGCAGGGTGTCGTCGGCCTCTTCGGGGAGCTTCTCGATCTTTCGCTTGCCGAGATCGACGGGCGGATCGACGAGGCGCCGGGCCTCGTCGCGACGGACGACGGCCGCGCTCAGGCCGAGCCGGTCGAGATAGCGCCGCGCCGCGAGGAGGAGGCCCTCCGCCTCCATCTTCTGCAGGCCGAGGGCCCGTTGCCCCGCGCTCTCGGCCTCGACGTCCGCCATGACCCCCCGCAGCCTTTCGCCGCTCTCCTCCCACCACTTCTTCCACAGGGGAACGTTGTCGGCGTAGCTCTGGCCGCAGAGCAGGCCGAGCGCGTCGATGATGTCGCCCTTGAGGCGACCGTCCTCCTTCTCGAGTCGGGCGATGAGCAGAGGGACCATGTCGAGCGAGGCGAAGGCGGTCGCGGCTCCGACGGCCGCCGCGCGGACCGGCCAGTGCTCGTCCTCGAGGGCGAACTGCGCCGCCTTGGCACCGGCCGGGTCGCCGAGTCTGCGCAGCGCGCTCAGGGCGGCAACCCGCAGCCCGGGCTCGTCGTCGTTGGCGACGATCCCCACCAGGCCGATCACCGACTGGGGGTTGTGGACATGGCCCAGGAGTTCGAGGTAGACCGCCTTGTCCTCGACGCCGCGCACCCGGTCGTACTGGTCGAGCAGGAACTTGGTCTGCTCCTGCTGGTCCGCATCCGCGAGCGAGGTGACGAGGTCGCCGATCGACGTGAGCAGCATCCGGTAGGTGTTCAGGTTGGTGCGCTGTTCGATCTCGAGCGGATTGAGCTTCGAGTCGAGCTCCTCCAGGTCCTTCTGCAGGTTCTGGACCAGCCCGAGCGGCACCTGGTTCCTGGCGCGATCGGCCGGATTCTGCTCCCAGTGGGCGTTGACCCTCTTGTCGAGCTCGTCGCGCACCTTGCCGCGCTTCTCGATCATCGGGCGGAGCTTTCGCTCGAGCTTCTCGATCTCACGGCCGCTGATGTGGAGCTGCGTGAGCATCTCCTTCACCGCGCGCGGGTCGGCCGTGGCGCGCATGAGCCGGATCGCGGTCCGCCGCTTGTTGATGTCGTCCTTGCGAACCTCGCGCTTGAAGTCGCGCTTGGCGTCCTCGAATGCGGGACGCTCCTGCCCCGTCGCGGTGGTTCCGAGGGCCAGGAGGGCGAAGGTGATGAGGGTGATGGTGCTGATGCGCATGGCTCTTCCGTCTCGGATTCTCGGTCCTTGAAGGTACCAAAACGTCGCCCGGAGCCGACGGCTGCCGTGATTGAAGCGATCGGATGGAGCTTTGACCCATCCCTCCGACCGGCTATCCTCCAGCAGCATGGTACGACGAGATCGCGAGAGGAAATCCGGGATCGGCGGCAAGATCGTCGGCCTGGCGATCATCAACATCATCCCCCTGGCCGGCCTCGCCTGGTGGGTCTGGGCCCTGACCACCGGCAGGACCTCGCTGGACGACCTCCCCGAGGGGATCGGTCGCAACGCGATCCACTTCGGCATCGCCGTCCTTCTGCTGATGGTCTGCGCCTCCGGCCTCTTGCCCTTCGCGCACGGCCTCGCCAAGGGTCTCCGCGGCCGGCTGCGCTACTCGGCCGAGATGCGCCGGCAGGGAGGCGCCCTGCGCAAGATCTGGGAGTGCCTGCTCTGGCCCTTCCGGGCGCTGCTGTGGGCGATCTTCGCGCTGCTCCGCCTCGGCCTGCTCCTCCTCTGTCTGGCCCTCGTCGCCGCCGCCGTCCTCTTCATCGTGCGCTTCTTCGAGCCGACGGCGCTCGAGTCGCAGCTGCGGGTGGAGGAGCACATGCAGCAGGGGCTCGACTGGCTGCGCCGGCGCTTCCCCGGTTGATCAGCGGTTGCCGTCGTGGAGCAGGATGGTTCCGCGCGGGTCCGAGACGACCGCGTAGTCCGCATTCGCATAGGCCCGGGCCCGCTGGAAGAGTCGGGCCGGGGCACGGTCGTGCCGGTCATGCGACTTGCCGAGCTTGCCCCGGAGATCCATGACCGAGACCGCCTCACCGTCCAGCGACAGCCGCACCAGCCCCTCGACCTCGATCAGCGATTCGCCGTCGTCGATCACGGCCAGGAAGCCCCAGTCCTGGCCGTTGCCCCGGTAGTGCGCGGGATTCAGGAGCCGGGTCCTGCGGACGAGTTCGCGGCCCACGTCGAGCGAGACGAGCCGGAGGTCGCGAGTCGATTCCGCGGGGCTGTTGCGATCGAGCAGCTCCTCGACGATGTCGCTCTCGAAGACCCGCAGGCTCTCGGCGAGGGCGTCGCGGTGCAGGCCGTAGGGGACCTGTTCGATGGCCGCTTCGGGGCCGCCGTTGAAGTAGGATTGCAGCAGCGACGACACGGTGCTGAACCGCGCTCGTTCGCGGAGCCGGGACTCGCTGTTGCGGATCTCGTTGAGATGGATGATCCCGTCCACGACGGTGAAGGCCATCAAGGCCGAGATCATGAAGGCGATCGTGCCGCGACTGAAGATCCGCAGGCGACGCTGGAGATAGGGCAGGACGAGGAAGAAGAGGAGCAGGGCCACGAGCGCGCCGCCGAGGATCCAGGCCAGGCCGGGCTCGAAGTCGTTCAGGGCTATGAGTTCGGACTTCATGGCGGATGAGGCTCCTCGCGCTCGTCTCCTCAGCTTAGAATCCCGACGGTTTCGGGACCACGGCCCATTCGCAGCGCCCCGCGCTTTATTCGCCCCGTCCCGCGCTCGCGCTAAGCTCCGTTCGGGTCGAGGCTTCCCGCGGATGAACCCGGCCCGGCGGCGAGGAGGATGACGATGGTCGGTTCCCGAGACTCTCGCGCGACGGACGACGTCCCGGAGATCTGTCGATCCTGCCGCTTCGGTTCGGGTTCGCGGCGCGATTGCGTCCTCATCGAGTCCGGTCGCCTCGACCGCCTGATCGCCGAAGGGCCCTGCGAGATCGAGGTCCGGGTGCAGGCCGCGGCCGTCCGGGGCCTCGAGCGTCGCGGCCTGGATCCGGAGCTGGCCGAGGATCGCCGCGATGCCCTGCTCGCTCGCCTCGGCGATCGGCAGGCGATCCTGGCGAATCTCGGCCTGCGTCGTCTGCCCGAGTTCGAGGGTTGGCTCGAGACCCAGCTCGCCGTCTTGCTCGACGAGCAGGCGGCAGTCGAGGTGAAGGCCGCCCCTCCGGCTCCAGCTCCCGTTGCCGCGCCGAAGCAAGCGGAGGGCCCGGTCCGGCGTTGCGGCGCCTGCCGGCACTACCGGCGCGCGACCGTCGGCGGCTGTGACCTCGAGTTCATCGGATCGGATGCCGTCGATCTCAGGCCCAACCCCTGGTGGGGGCGCCGTCTCGAGCGCGATAACGATCCCCTGGCCCTCGATCCCCCCTGCGAGTCCTTCGCGCCCTGGGCGCCGGGCGAACTCGACCCCTTCGCCGGGCTGATCGACCAGAAGCCCGCGACCTCGCGTCGTGATCGC
>JBFIHP010000298.1:0-4902 GCA_041601735.1 Planctomycetota bacterium
CCCGCCGCCATCGAGATCCGCGGCCTCGAGGTCGCGGTCGGCTCGCGCATCCTCCTGCAGGGCGCCGACCTCCGGGTCGAGCGCGGCGAGGTCGTCCTGCTCGTCGGCCTCTCGGGCAGCGGCAAGTCGGTCACGCTGAAGCTCCTGAACGGGTTGATCGATCGCGACCGAGGCCCCTTCCGGGTCGGCGGCGAGATCCGCCTCTTCGGCGAGGAACTGCCGGAGGCGGCGCGCCGGCACGCCGGCATCGTCTTCCAGGACTTCGGGCTCTTCGACGAGTGGAGCGCTCGCGAAAACGTGCTCTTCGGCCGCGATCACGGTCGCGCCCGCGGCGAAAGTCGCGAGAAGATCGCCGACGCCCTGCTCGGTGAATTCAAGCTCGAGGGCGCTCCGAAGCCGACGGCGCTCTCGGGCGGCATGAAGCAGAGGCTCGCGCTGGCGCGAGTCCTGGCGCAGGACCCGGAGATCATCTTCTACGACGAGCCGACCTCCGGTCTCGATCCCGCGATGTCGGCCCAGGTCGCGCGGCGCATCCGCAAGACGAACGACGAGCACGAGAAGACCTCCTTCGTGGTGACCCACGACCTGGAGTCGCTGGCCGGGATCGCCGACCGCATCGTGCTCCTCGATCCCGAGGGCCGCACCTTTCGCGAACTCGTGCCCGACGAGGCGCGCGCGGTCATGGAGGATGTCGCCAAGATCGCGGACGAACCGCAGGGTCCGACGGAGAGACCCGGTCCTCTCGATCGCCTGCGAGCTTTCTTCGAGCAATCGGGCCGCGCGGTCGAGGCGGGCCTGCTGGCCATCGGCGCGCTCCTGCCCCGCTGGCCGCGCGCCGGCTGGGGCCTGCGCTATCTCCTCTACTATCTGCGGCTCACGAGCCTCGGCTCGGCGCTGGTCTACGTCGGCATCTGCGGCTTCATCCTCGGCCTGATCGTGACCTGGTTCACCTTCAGCTTCCTGCCCTTCAAGGAGTTCACCGAGCCGCTCCTCATCGACAACGTCATCGGCGCGATCGGTTTCAGTCTCTACCGGATCATGTCGCCGGGCATGGTGGCGATGCTGGTGGCGGCGCGCAGCGGCGCGGCGATCGCGGCCGATGTCGGCAACCGGGTCTACAGCCGTCAGACCGAGGCCCTGCGGACCTTCGGCGTGAAGCCCGAGCGCTACATCCTCACCAACGTCCTCTGGGCCCAGCTGCTCGGCATGCCGCTCCTCTGCGCGGTGAACTTCGTCGCCGCGCGGATCGCGAGCCTCGTGGTCTTCGCCGCGATCAAGCCCGAGTACTCGACCTACTTCTGGTCCAACGAGTTCGCCCGCTTTCTCTCGGCCGACGGAGATCTCTGGAAGGGGACGGGCTGGCTCGCCGCGAAGACCCTGATCTCGGCTTTCGGCGTCGGCACGATCTCGGTCTTCCTCGCGATGCGCCCGAAGGAGAGCGGCCGCGACGTCGCCGGCGCCGTCACCCGCGCCATCATCTGGGGCACCCTCTTCGTCCTCCTGATCCAGACCATCGCCGCCCTCCTCGAGTTCGAACCCATCTAGGGCGTCAGACCCGAATCCACCGCGGACTGACGAATTCGGGTCTGACGCCCAGTGGTCAGCGCTGGGAGGCGGGATTGCGGCTGAAGCGGTAGGAGAGTTCGAGGCAGATCGTGAGGAGACCGATGCGGGCGGGGTCGGCGTCGAGGAGACCGCGGATGCCCTCGGCCTCGCCCTGCAGCTCGCGGAAGTGGGCCTGGACCGCATCGTCGAGACCGTTGTGCCATTCGGTCCAGCTGCCATCGCCGTGGACGTTCATGAGCAGGGCGCCGAAGAGGAGGTAATCGAGATCGGCCGGACCGAAGCGACTGCCGTCGTCGGGCGGCGCGGCGGTGATGAGTTCGAGCGCGGCGCCGATGCGTTCGTCGGGATCGTGTTCGCCGCGCGCCCGGCTGCGGGCGAGGCCCGCCACCGCGGTCAGCGACTGCAGATGACGGCCGTAGAAGGGGTCGACGATGCCGCGCAGCCTGGTCGTCGAGGCGCCGTCGGCGCCGGATCCCGGGCGGCCGTTCTTCGCGGTGACGCCGTCGAGCCAGGCCATGACCGGCGCGAAGACCTCGTCCGGGACCTCGAAGCCGTTGTCCTGGGCGGCGCGCAGGAGAAGGACCGCCCAGGCGCTGACCACGAGATCACCCTTCGGGTCGGCGCCGACGAGGCCCCAGACGCCCGCGTCGTTGCGGCAGCGCAACAGGAAGGCGAGCGCCTTCTCGGCCGGCCCTTCGTGTTCGTCCTCCCCGGTCAGGCCGTAGGTCTCGACCAACGCGTAGGTCGCGAGGACGTGCGCGAAGGAGAAACCCTCCTCCCGATCGACGATCGAACCGTTCTCGCGCTGGCGCGACACGAGGAAGTCGAAGCCGCGTTTCACCTCCTGTTTGAAGGCGCCCTCGGTCGGCGAATGGAACTCGCCGAGGAAGGCCAGCATCGCCAGCGCGCTGGTTCCCAGCTGCCCGATCTCCGAACCGGGAGCGGCCTTCCAGGCGCCGTCGGATTGCTGCGAGCGCGCGAGCGCCTTGAGGCCGTTCTCCACCACGCGCGGCAACCAGACCGGATCGCCGCGGGCGCCGAAGCCCATGAGGCGCAGGAAGTCGAAGGGCGACTCGTCATCGACGACCTTGATCCGGTCGGCGCCGGCCGCCTCCGCGGCGGCGAAGACGCCGGCGAGCTCGACGCAGGAGTACGAGTCGGGGACGTGGATGCGAAGGTAGGCGCGACCGGCGTCCTTCTTGCGGGCGGCGATCCTCTCGGCGAGCTTCTCCAGACGCCTGGCAGGGTCCGCGTCCTTCACCTCCTCGCCTCCGATGAACCAGCCGGCGACGTCGAGCCTGAGCTCGAGCCGTCGCTTCGAGAGGCGCTCCTGCCGCTTCTGATCGCGCTCCTCTTCCGAGAGCGCCTCGTCGCCGGGCTCGGCTTCGGCCTCGAGATCGACCTGCTCGCCCATGGTCCCGTCGAAGATGACCTCGCCGTTCACGATCGAGATGCCGCTGAAGGAATCCATCACGATCAGCAGCCGATGACCCGCGCCCGAGTCGTCAGCCGCAAGGAAGTGGAGCTTCGCGGCGAGGCCCTCGGGTGCGGCCAGGACGTCGTGCAGCGCCGCGAGCCGCGCGAAGCGGGCTTCCGGCTCGCAGCGCACGAGGATCCGGGCCTCATCGCCCCGGGCGGCGGCGAGTTCGGAGAGGCGATGGAGGGTGATGCGAGTCCCGTCGAGGAAGACGCCGTCGGCTCGCTCGAGGCGCGCCTCGTCCCAGCCCTCCGGAAGCTTGCCGTCCGGACGCCGCTCCGGGAGCGGCCCGGTGAGGACGACCTCGATGGCGGCCGCGGCGGGCTCTTGAGCCGCGCCGTCGGCGGGTTGAACCGCGAGAAGGACCAGGGCCGAACCGATCGTCACGAACCAGGATCTCGTCATCGTCGAGCCTCCACGCTCCCGCGGCCGAGTCTACCATGAGGGATCGCGGCGCCGGCACGGCGATCGGGCGGGAGAGAATGCGGCCTTCCCCGGAGCGCTGGTTCGGACCGGAGCTCTCCGCTATCCTGCTCCTCGATCGCAGAAGTCAGCAAGGGACCGCCATGAGACCACTCCCCCGCCTCGTCCTCTTCGTCCTTCTCGGTCTGGCCGCGCTCGGTCGGGCCCAGGATCGAAAGCTCCTGCCCGAGGGCGGCAGCTTCGAATGGCGCGGCCGCACCATCACGGTCTCGGCCGAGGAGCTCGGCAGGCACCTCGACGTGGTCGAGCGACTCAATCCCCGGGCCGACGACGCGAGCCGACTGGAGATGGCCTGGGCCCGGGCGATTCGCCTCGCCGGCGCCGCGGCCGAGGAACTCGTCATCGACGAGGAGGCCTACCGCGGCTGGATGCGCGATCGCCACGCGGCCTTCATGATCGCACTCCAGGAGAACGAGCTGAGCGGCGAGGAGATCGTCCAGGCCTGGCGCACACACGTCCGCGCCCAGGGCTTCGACGACCCGGCCTCCTACGAGGCGGCCTGCCGCGAGGAGTTCCTCGGCGAACGCTTCGTCGCGATCGAGTTTCCGGTGGCCGGGATCGACGAGGCCGCGCTCCGGCGCCGCTTCCGCGACGTCCACACTGCCTACGCCCTGACCGCGCTGGTCTTCGCGCCGGAGACCCTCGACGACCCGACCGCCATGGACCCGGAGAACGAGGACCACCGCGCGATCTTCCGGTCCTGGTGGCAGAGTCTGTCGGACTTCGAGAAGCGCATCATCGACGACAGGGAGCGTCCGGCATCGGAAGCCGAGTGCCTCTACCTCCGCCTCGACGACAAGTCGATCGCCGACCTGAAGGAGTTCTTCGAGCGCGAGCGTCCCGAGATCGGCAGCTCGCTCGCGGAGGCGACGGCCTCCTACGAGATGACCGACCTCGACCGCGTGAAGATGGGCATGCGCTGGGTCGAGTACCGACGCACGACCCTCGCTCACATCAACGGCGAGCTGCCCCAGGGGCTCGACGACGCCGAGTCCTTCGAGCTGGTCCGCGAGCATCTCGAGCGCGAGTGGCGGATCATCCGCTACCTCGGCGAGGTCTGGAAGGAGTTGCGCGCCCTGCCCGTGCCGGCCGACGTCCACGGCGCCGCCCTGCGCCACGGCTTCGACTACCGTCACTTCGACCTGCAGCCGAACTACCGGCTGCAGGAGGACGCCGACGGCGGCGGCGTGCTGGTCGGCGATCATCCGCTCGGCTTCCGCCGGACGACGCCCGGCGAGATCTTCGACTACAACACCCGCTCCGATTCGGCGAACAAGGTCTATTACGTCGAGGGCGTCGTCGATCAGCCCGGACTCCATGCCTCCATCTGGCGCCTCATTCGCTTCGAAGGGCAACGCATCCTCGATGCCGAGGCC
>JBFIHP010000299.1:0-4901 GCA_041601735.1 Planctomycetota bacterium
CGCCGAGCCCGAGCCCGGCCATGACGAAGGGCCTGGGATCGACCTCTTCCTCGGCATCGGTCCCATCCGGGAGGTCCGGGTCCTGCTTCATCGTCTCGCTCATCGCTCCTCCTCCGGCCGGCAATCGACGTAGGCCAGGAGCAGGTAGCGGGCTGATCCGATCTCGCCGATCAACTCGAATTCGGCGCCGGCCGGGCATTCGTGACGATCGAGGAGCCGCGAACGCCAGGCCGCGAGAGCGCCGGCGCGGCCGCTGCCGCTCGCGAAGACGTTCGACCACTGGTTCGTTCCCGCGCCCAGTCGCTCGCGCAGACTCGACCCGACCGGGCCGAGAGCCAGCTCATCGAGCGCGGTCTCGTCCCCCGCCGCGAGGAGCGCTTCGGCCACGAGGGTTGCCGTCTCGGGGAAGGAGACGCGCGGCGTCGCGGCGTCGAGGACGCGACCGGTCAGGCGGCGCTTCGCGATCGTCTCGGACGCTTCCCCCAGCCCGAACCTGAACCGCAGGGACGGCGACCGTGTCTCGCCCCGGTTGTGCAGCTCGATGCGCAGCGCCTTCTCGAAGGGCTGCGGCAGAAGAAGGCGCCGCCTCCGGATGCGTCCGGCGAGGGGTTCGTCGATCTTCAGGTGCAGGCTCGACCGGGCCGCGAAGCCCGGGCCGCCGAAGAGGAGGTCGAGCGGCAGCGCCAGGGTCGTGACGCCATCGACGACGACCCTGATCTCGAGACCGGGAACGATCTCGGTCGCGGCGAAGGGCGCGATGGTCTCGAGCTCGATCGATTCGAGGAGGCGGGGGCCGGCCACCTTGCGGTCGAAGAGCACCGTCTTCGCACCCGGAGCGAGCGCGGCCTCCGCGTCCGGCCGGGCGATGACGCGAGCACGATCCGGCCGCGCCGGCCCGAGGCGCTCGCTCTCGGCCGCGGCGCGCACACCGGCCATGATCGGCGCCAGCGGAAAGCTCTCGCCGATGGCCGCGGTCGTCGTGAACTCCTCGACGGTGGTGCCCTCTTCGTGGAGCCGCGCTTCAACCGACCAGTGCCCGCGCGGATGATCGCAGCTGAGGACGATCGGGCCGCCGAAGGGGATCGGCCGGAGGCTCTCGAAGCCCTCACCCGCCGCGAGACCGAGCGGCGGCTCGAAGAGCCGGATGATGCCCTTCCGGAGGGCCTCGCAGTCGAGGTCGAGCACCGGCTCGCTGCGGCCCTCGTAGCGGAGCCGGAGACGACCGAGCGGGCGCTCCATCCAGATCCGCGTGATGACGCCCGGGCCCTCGAGGCGAGCGAGGACGAACTCGTCCTGATCACCGAATCGCTGCTTGCCGAGGGGCTGGAGGCGCCCGTCCACGACGAGCGATCCCGCCGGAGGAGCCTCCGGGCCCGGCCAGGGCTGCGAACGGACGACGAGGCGCCGACCCGGTCGATCGATCGGCTTCGCGACGAGATCGGGGTCGGCGAGGGCGCCTAGGATGCCCATCGACGAGACCTCCGCCTGCGGTCCGCCGTCCCCGGGCGGCCCCTCCTGCGCAGGAAGGGCCGTGGTTGCGAGGATCGCGAGGGTCAGGAAGAGAAGGGTCCTAATCGAGGTGACCCGCATCGCTGTCTCCCATCTCCATGCCGGCGGGGAAGTACTCCGACCAGCGGCGCGTGACGAGCGCGGACGTGTCGGGGTCGCAGAAGAGTTCTTCGGGGTAGTTCGGCTTCATGCGGGCGTCGATCACGATCGGGAACTCGAAGAGTCGGTGGTTTCGCATGATACCACGGCCCCGGCTGGCGACGTCGGCCGCGGGCTCGAAGCGCGTGAAGGTCGTCCAGAGGAAGTTCATGGCCGAGCGCGCGGCCTGCCTCGCGTCATCGACGAGGACGACGAGCGGCCAGTCCTCGAGGCCGGGAGCCTCGGCGACGCGCTCGGGAAGGTGCTCCTCCGTCGCGTAGGCGGGCCCCTCCAGCACGAGGCAACCCGGGCAGAAGACCTCGGCCCGTTCGATGCCGGCCGGCAGGTCGCCGGAGAACTCCCGCGGCAGCACGCGCCGAGCGTCGCCGAGCCCGAGGAGGACGCCCTTCGAGCCCTCGTTCACCTCCGGGCCGGCGTAGTCGAGCGTGTCCATCGAGAGGTTCGCGAAGATGAAGAGATCGGTGCGCGGGTCGCAGCGCTCCAGGACGTGCACGAGGGTCGCCTTGAAGTCGCGCAGATCGACCGGCCTGTCGGTGACGATGAGGAACTTCGTCAGCGCGAGCTGACCTTCGCCCAGGATGCGGAAGGCCGAGGCCATCGCCTCGCGCTTGTAGCGCTCGCGGACGACCGCGCCGGCCAGGGCGTGGTAGCCGGTCTCGCCGTAAGACCAGATATCGCGCACGGCCGGCATCACCACGGGGAAGAGCGGCGAGAGCAGCTCCTGCAGGAAGTCGCCGATGAAGAAGTCCTCCTGCCTGGGCTTGCCCACGACCGTCGCCGGGTAGATGGCGTCCCTGCGGTGGTGGATCGCGTTCAGCTTGAAGACGGGGTAGTCGTGCTCGAGCGAGTAGTAGCCGTAGTGGTCCCCGAAGGGACCCTCGGGTCGCCTGACGCCGGCCTGGATCTCGCCGACGAGAACGAACTCCGCTCCCGCCGCGAGCGGTAGCGGTCCCCGCGAACTCCGTGCGAGCGGCAGCTTCTTGCCCATCACCAAGGAGGCGAGCAGGAGCTCGGGCACGTTCTCGGGGAGCGGCGCGATCGCCGACAGGATGAGCGCCGGCGGACCGCCGATGAAGACGTTGGCCGGGAGGTTGCGACCGGCTTCCTCGGCCAGGCCGAAGTGGAAGCCGCCGCCCTTGCCGATCTGGAAGTGCATGCCGGTCGTCTGCTCGTCGTGCACCTGAAGCCGGTACATGCCCAGGTTGTGCCCGCCGGTCTCGGGGTGCTCGGTGTAGACGAGCGGCAGCGTGATGAAGCGACCGCCGTCCTCGATCCAGGTCTTGAGGACCGGCAGGCGGTCGAGCCGGGCCGGGCTCATGACCTCTTCGGTGACCGGGCCGGCGCCGCGCCGTTTCAGGCCGACGCGGGCGAGGTCCTTGAACAGGCCGCGCTTCTGCCAGAGCGCGCCGAGGCTCGGCGGCATGAGCTCCTCGGGCAGCTTGGCCACCTCTTCGATGAAGGCGCGGGGCCGCGGCCCGAAGGCCAGCTCGACCCTCCGGGCGTTGCCGAAGAGGTTCGTCACCAGCGGGAAGTCCGCTCCCTTCGGATTGCGGAAGAGGAGCGCGGGACCGCCGGCGGCGATGACCCGACGATGGACCTCGGGCGCCTCGAGGACGGGATCGACCTCGGCGTCGATCTCGACGATCTCGCCCTCGCGCCGGAGGCAAGCGATGAACTCCCTGAGGTCGGCATGCATGATCCACGGGTCTCCGGTTGACGAGCCGGGGCATCGTGGGTGGAAAGGGGGGCGGATTCAACCGCAAGAGCCGGCCCGTGAGGCATTCCCGGCGCCCCTTGACGGCGCTCTTCCCAGCCGCGAGAGTCCTGGCGACACCCCCGGGAGATCCCCTCATGTGCCGTTTCACCCTCTACGTCGGTCCGCCCATCACGATCTCGTCCCTCGTCACCGACCCCGAGCACTCCCTGATCCACCAGAGCTTCGGCAGCCGCGAACGCTCCGAGCCGTTGAACGGCGACGGCTTCGGCGTCGCCTGGTGGCCCCAGGGGCGCCCCGACGATCCGGCGGTCTTCCGCTCGACGACGCCGGCCTGGAGCAACAAGAACCTCCTCGAACTCGCGCCCGTGGTCGAGAGCGGCTTCATCATGGCGCACGTCCGCGCCGCGACCCGCGGCAGCGGTACGCTGGAGGTGAACTGCCATCCCTTCAAGTCCCAGGGCTACGCCTTCATGCACAACGGCGACGTCGGCGAGTTCGGTCGCATCCGTCGCCACCTGATGCACGGGCTGAGCGACGAGAGCTTCGGCATGATCCTGGGCAGCACCGATTCGGAGCACGTCTTCGCCCTCTTCCTCGACGAGGCGAAGAAGGCCAAGCTCGAGCGCGGAGACGCCGAGGGAATGGCGCGCGCCCTCGAGAGCGCGACGCGCCGTCTCCTCGATCTCGCGCATGAGCACGCGCCGAAGGCGGAGCTCTGGCTCAACTTCGCGGTCTGCGACGGACGCGCCGCGGCCGTCATGCGCTACACCAACGTCGAGGGCCACGACGGTTCGAGCCTCTATCTCAACACGGGGCGCCGCTACATCTGCGAGGAAGGCATGTGCCGGATGATCGCGCCGCAGCGCGGCGAGGGTGCGGTGCTCGTCAGTTCCGAGCCGCTCAGCCAGGACCCGGGCTGGGCGCCGGTACCGGCCCGGAGCCTCATCGTGATCCACGAGGATCGCAGCACGGCCACGGTCGCCCTGCCCTTCTGAGCGCGAACCGGCGAGTTCCTCCGCCCCGACGCCCGGGGTAGGCGATCCGCGGTCGATGTGTTCTGATGTCGGCCCCGAAGGACCCGAGGATTCATCGCCATGGCGATCCAGAGAAGTCGGCGCAATCCGAAAACCCTGACCGCGGCCGAAGCCCGCTGGACCCTCCCCGATCCGGAGAGCGTCCCGACGACGACGGCGGGCCTCGAGAGTCGCGGCAGCATCATCGGCCAGGAACGCGCGATGAAGGCCCTCCGCATGGGCCTCGAACTCTATCGCCCCGGCTACAACGTCTTCGTCTGCGGGCTGGTGGGCACCGGCCGGACCAGCACGGTCAAGCGGATGCTCGAGGAGATGCAACCGGCCTGCGCGCTCGCCCATGATCTGGCCTACGTCCACAACTTCGACGAGAGCGAGCGGCCGAGGCTGATCACGTTGCCGCGCGGCAAGGGGCACGACTTCCGCGATCACGTGCGCGACAACGTCGAGATCATCAAGCGCGAGATCGATCGCCTGGTCAACTC
>JBFIHP010000300.1:0-4901 GCA_041601735.1 Planctomycetota bacterium
CAGCAGGGCGATCTCGGCCTGTGACCGGACTGCGGCATCGATGTCGTTTCGTGCGCTGCGAGTGACCAGGCTCGTGGGCAGGTCATGGCCGCGGCGAATCATGCGCCGGAACCAGGACAGCGCCATGATCCGGGCATCCGAGATCGGGTGATTCGCGAGGACCCATGACGCGACCCGCTCGAACTTCTCCAGATCGAGTGCGGCCGACACCTCGAGCACGGGAGTCTGGCGTTCGCTCATGATGTCGAGCAGATCGACCCCGCGCTCTCCTGGGCGACTCAGGGTCTCACCTGCCTTCAGGGCAGCCTGTTCGTCATTCGCGCCCAGAGCCCAGAGCATGGTGGTCATCGGAGCCAGCTCGCTCTCGTCGGTGATCAGCTCGGCAGCGACCCGCGCAGCCAGACCCGGATCGAGGAGCTGAAGACAGATGATCGCCTGAGCGCGGACGAGCCCTGATGTGTCGCCGCGCGCGATGCGTTCGATCTCGTCGACGACGCCTTCCTCCTGCAGAAGACCGAGGTAGCGCAGGGATCGAGCGCGAAGGCCGTGGGCCCCGCTCGAGAGCCCCGCGTCCCTGATCAACCGGATCAGACTTCTCCGGCAGGCGCCGTCATCATCGTTGCTCCGCTCGGCGATGACGTCGACCAGATCGGCCAGCGAGCGCAGGATGCTCTCGGCCCGCTCGGGTTCGATGCCGCGGCCGCTCAGCTTCTCCAGCTCGGCCGCGACCACGGCCCCATTCCCCGAGTCGTAGAGCAATGCGTAGCGCCGGCCCGAGAGATCACGGCGGATGTTCGAATCGATCGCATCATCGGTTGACGACAGGATCCGATCGATGAGCTCGATGGCCTCGCGGTGGAGTTCGGCCGACTCCAGCCTCTCGAGAAGGTACAGGGCCGTGTCCAGATCGGACGGCGCGGTCTCGCAGTGTTTGCGCAGCAGTTCGAGGCCGCGTCGCTCCTCGCCCACGAACATGAAGACCCGGACGATGTCACGCTTCAGCTCGCCTGTGGCTCCCCCGGCCGATCGCAGCGCCCGATCGAGATCGCGGACCGCGGCACGGGCGAGAGCATCGAATCGCCGCCGGGTCGCGTCCTCGGGCGAAGCGCCGGCGACGAGGCCGACGACGATCCTCATTTCATCGAGCCGGTGCAGGATCTGACGACCACGGACCCGCGGAAACCCGCCGCACTCGGGGAACTGGCCGATCAGACCGTCGATCAGGCCGGGATCGAGAAAGGATGCGGGTCTCCGGGCGATCGGCTGCAGGATGCGGCCTTCCGTCGGCACCGACACGGAGTCGGCCTGTTCGGTCTGGCGACGGAGGGCGAACTCGTGTTCGACCATGTCCGCCAGGTCATCCGGATCGAGGCCCAGGCCCGTCAGGAGGGCCGGCAGTCCATCCACGGCTTCACCGTGCCGATCGGCGCGCCGGAACAGGAGCCCCAGGGCATCGACGAGGGCCGAGTCGCGGAGACGGTCATCGCGAATCAGGCCGACCAGGAGATCGTCGAGATCGTCATTGTCCAGTTCGGCCATGATCGCCGGCGAGCGATACTCGGCCGGGAGACGAAGCTCCGGACTGGCGGAAGGCGCGCCGACCTCTTCCGACCGAAGGTATTGACGGTAGGCGCCGGTCAGGGCTTCCGAATCGACCGCTGCGCCCTGATCGTGAAGTGCGTGAGCCGCTGCGAAGACCACCTCGAAGTTCGATTCCTCGAGCAGGAATTCGAGGCTCTCGACCGGTATCGTCGCTCCGGCGCGGCGGGCGAGCGCGAGGAGTCCGAAGACGACCTCCTCGTTGTCGCTGTAATCGAGCTGTTCGATGATCGCCTGCTTGACCGCGTCATTCGACAGATCCTGAGCGAGAAAGCGCATCGCCCCCAGGGTGTAGGCCGAATCGGAGAAGTCGGGAATCACCGCGATCGTCGCCGGGATTCCGTCCATGAAACCGGTGGCGCTGAAGATCGAGATGATCGACTGCTTGAGGAAGTTGTCCAGGTCTTCGCGATTCTCGAGAATCGACAGCAGATGGCGATTGACGCGCTCGGCCGACGCATGCAGGTCGGGCTGCTTCCAGTCGACGTGGTTCGCCACGGGGCCGAGGAGTCGCAGGGCCTGCGAGAGCCGCTCGTCGTCCGTGGCCTCCAGTACGATCTCGCCGAAAGCCCGGGCCACCATGGGATGAGCGATCTGCTGCAGGATGCGGCGCGCGAAGTTGCGCGTGCGTCCTTCCGGGTCCTGGAGCGCCACGCCGACGATGCTCCGGACGAGCAGGTCGGTGATCGGCCCTTCGCTGGGTACGAAGGCGTCGAATGAATGGGCGCTCGATCGCTCGCGAAGAATGAGCGCGCCCGTCATGCGCAGGGCCTCGTTCCTCAGACTCGCGTCCCTCGCGGTCTCGAGAACACGCAGGACACCGGCATAGGCCTGCTCGCCCTCGACCGCCACCATGGCCTCGAGAGCGGCGAATCGGACCTCCCGGTCTCCTCCCTCGTCGGCGAGTACCTCCTCGAGGATCGTTCCGAGTTCTCGGCCGCGCTCCCCGATGAAGCCGCAGAATATCGCCGCCCGGATGCGACTCTCCCCTTCCGCGGTCTTCAACCACTCGAGCGCGAGTGGTCGGACGGCGGAAGAATAGAGGAGGTTCGCGGCGAGATCGTCGACCTCGTGAATCGGCACGGCCGAGACCAGCTCCTCGACGTCCGCGCTCCGGGTCAGGATGCCCGACTCCCCGAGGATGACGATCTCGCCGAACAGACGCTCGACCGACATACCTTCGAGCAGCTCCGTGACGACCAGCTTCAGGGCCACGGCGCGGTCGCGCAGGGTGACGCTCTTCAGAAGCGCCTGTCGAAGAGGCGCCGTTCCGGTGAAGTGAACGCGGCGATAGGTCGCAGCCAGCTCCTCGACGTCGATCTGTTCGAGCTTCTCACCCAGCATCGTGGCGGCGGCAGCGGCGACGAGCGGCTCCTGATCGTCGATGAGGCTCCGGGCACATGACAGGAGACGATCGGAGCCCTTGGCATCCAGCGCGAGGAGTGCCGCGGCTCTCAGGTACACGACGCCGGCCAGGGGGCGACCGAACAGTTCCTCGGACATGAGCCTGGGTCCAAGGACTCCTTCGAGAGGACCCGGCAGCCAGGGGTCGAGGTCGGGATTCCTGGCCATGCGCGTGGGTCCGGGAAGCAAGGCCATGCGCTCGAGTTCGAGGTTGCCCCGGGTCCCATCCAGCCGGGCGAGATAGCCCAGGAGGGCGAGGGCGACGGCGTCGTCGGTCCGGCTCGACTCGAGCCAGCGGCCGACCTTCTGGTCGAGGTGCCAGGGCGAACCGCAGAGCCCGATCGCGAGCGCCAGCGCGGCCCTGGCGCCCAGGGTCTTGTCCGGGCCGTCGATCAGGGAAGAGCAGACGACCCGAAAGGTCGAGACATCCAGGCTGTCGCTCATGCGTGTCAGGACCAGGCGATCGAATGCCGCGCGGGCCGCGTCCGGACGGCGACTCTGGAGGGCGCGCGCGATCTCGTCCCGGTGGGTCTCGAGCGAGAGCATCGCGGCATCGAAGTCCTCGGCGACGAGATGGCCCCCTTCGCTTCCGACCGCGTCCTCGACCGAGTCGTCCCCCATCGGCAGTCCGGTCACGATCCTGGCCAGTTCGCTCTCCAGGGCCAGATCCATGCGCTGACTGGCGACATCGACCAGCGCAGCCTCGATGCGTTGCCCGATCAGCTCGTCGGCTCCGACCTCGGCCGCGGCCCTCAGCTCGACGAGAGCAGCCAGGTCTCCGGCGCCGCGGGCGCTGATCGAGCGAGCCAGGAGCCGTGATCCCTGCGTCGCGTCATCGACGCCGGGCGGCGGCCTGAAGAGAAAGAAGGCGCCCGTCACGATGAGCGCGGCACAGGTCAGCCAGTAGCCCTGACGGCGAAGCCGGCGGCGGCGACGCCCGGCATCGGCTCGCTTGTAGAAGCTCCCCTCGACCTCGTTGACCACCGTTCGCGATTCGTCTCGGGTCTTCTCCAGGATGTCGATCGCGCGGTCGATGGTCGCCGTCTCGTGCGCCGGTGTGGTTCGCGAGGCCTCCATGAACAGGTCGTGCTTGAGCTCGGCGAGGTCGAGCCGAGCGGCGGCGTTGCCGCCTCGGAGCTCCCAGGCCGGATCGAAGGCCAGCTCGAGCAGCATGTTGAGCAGGCGAGCCATGGACCCCGGGGTCTTGTGACCGGCGGAAAGGGCCGCAAGGCCCGGCTCGGACAGGAAGAGGTGGAAGGCATGGGTCACGATCACCTCGCGCGCCGAGATCAGCCCGAGGTCGACTCCGTCATCGGCGAGCTTGCGAATCGTGAAGAGCAGATCGAGGACGCTCTGGAGCCGGCCGTCCTGATCGATCACCTCGAAGAAGCCCTGCGGGTCTTCCATTCCGTGCACGGTCTCGAGGTCGCGCCCGCTGACCTTCTGCATGACCCAGTGGTAGGCATCATCATCTTCGACGATCTCGATGAAGCCGATGAGGTTCGCATCTCGGGTCCCCGAGAGGAGATCGATCCCGTCGCGAATGCGCCGTCGAGCGTCTTGATCGTGGAACAACGATTCGGCCAGCTGGCGAATGGCCACCTCGCGCCCCAGATCGACCTGGACGCCGATGCTCAGGCGGCCCAATCGACCGCCGCCGATGATCTTCAGGTCCTTGTATCGAGAGCCGATCGTGCCCATGTCCTGGTCGCTGCCCTCCCGGTAGATCCGCGATCCCGGTCAATCGCTGATGAGCTTGGCCTTGCCGAAGTTCTGCTCGGCCAGATCGGCCATGAAGAGCGTGTCGGCATCCATCGCTCCCAGGGTCACCGTGTTGATGCGGATGCGATGCATCCGATTGCGCTCGCGGGTCCAGTCGAGCAGCTCCTGCCGCTCGA
>JBFIHP010000301.1:0-4861 GCA_041601735.1 Planctomycetota bacterium
AAACGGTAGATGCAGAGGGCGATCAGGACGGTCGCCGAGACCCCGATCGCGACCTTCGAGCCGGTGGACATGATGGCTGCTCCCTTCAGGCTGGCGAATGCGGTGGTGCCGGCGACGGCGGTCTTGCCGACGATGCCGGTGAGGAAGAGCGGCAGGAGGAGCGCGCGCAGCGCACCCGGACGCGAAGCGCCGAGCTCGCCCCGCAGACGATCGAGCCCGCGCTTCAGACGGCTCTTCACCGTCTCGAGCGGCAGTTCGAGCCGCGCGGCGATGGCCTTCGGGGCGAGATCGTCGAAGTAGCGGAGCACCAGAACCTGCCGCTCCTGGGCCGAGAGGCGCTTCAGCGCGCCGAGGAGCCTCTCCTGCGCCTCGAGTCGCTCGATGCTGCCGGTCGGGTCCTCGGGCGCGCCGCGCCGCGACGCCTCGGCCTCCCGCGCGAGCCGACGGGCATCGGTTCGACGGCGCCGGAAGAAGGAACGCCGCATCATCGTGGCGAGCAGGGCGCGCGGCGCGGGTTCACCCCGGGCAGGCCGGCCGAGCGCGCTCAGGACCGTCTCCTGGACCAGATCCTCGGCTTCCGCCTCGCAGCGCACCAGCCCGAGGGCCAGTCGCTTCAGCCACTCGGTTTCGGCCAGCAGGCCGCCGATCTCGTCTCGCTGTTCCAGCGTCCTCATGTCAGGAGGATGCCCGTCGAGGCCGGATCGAGGGCAGGAAAATCGCGACTTTCCGGTCGCGAGGAGTCTTCCGCCGCAATCGGGCCTCGCCCCGGCAACGGAGCAGGCCCGCCGCCGGGCCGGATGCGCTTCGCTACCGGCTCATCTCGGGCGGCGGCGCACGACGACCGACCTTGCCCTTGATCGTCACGAGCGGCGGCGGCGTCTTGCAGATGCGCAGGACCACGGGGTTGACCTTGCCGCCGGACTTCGCGCGCAGGCTGATGATCGATCCCGAGGAGCCGTGACGGAACTCGAGAAACTCGCGCCCGTCGAATCCCTCGGTCTCGGTCACCTCGTGCAGCTCGATCGGAGCCCCGGACTCCTCGTCCGTCACCTCGATCTCGAAGGGCTTCTCCTGGTCGGCGACGACCAGCAGGCAGGACTCGCCCTTCTCGCCGCGAAGGCGAAAGCGCCAGACCTTCGTCTTGTCGCCCCCCAAGGGGGCGAGCGCGACCCGCAGGGTCTGACCCAGTCCGACCGGCTGGGCCTCGAGCGGGGGATCGAGGGGCTCCTCCCGGGTCGCGAAGACGGCATCGACGACCATCCTCTCGCCCGCCTTCAGGTCGAGCCGACCGAAGAGGTCGGGACTGCCCTGACGGGACAACCTGAAGTCGTGCGGACCGGGGACGAGGCGCATCTCGAGGGGCCGCTCCTTCGCCGCGGTGCCGAAGAGCCGGCCGTCCACGTAGACGAGGCAGTCATCCCGATCGGGAGCGAGGACGACGATGCCCGCGGGTTCGGAACAGCCCGGCCGGAACGTCGCCGCGAAGACGCCGACCGCGAGCGCGAGCAGCACGAGGAGGCTACCAAGTCGGGGTGAGACGCGCATTGAAGTGGTTCCCGTGGTTCTTGGCTTCCTTCATGAGGATCAACGACTGCCGCTCCCCGATGCGATAGAGACGGGTCCCGGTCCCCGTCACCCGCGTCGCCTCGAAGGGGAGCGGGAAGACCGAGGGGCGCTCCAGCAGCCTCGTCGCCGACGTCGTCGTGATGCTCCAGGCGCCCTCCTCGAAGAGCATCACGGCGAGCTCCTGGGTGCCGAAGGCATCGTACCTGTCCTCGTCACGGACGTCGAAGAAGACCTCGACCTCGGGCAGACCCTTGCAGGGGATGAGCACGTTCAGGTGTGAGCCCAGCTGATGGGTCCGGTGGTCCGCCGCCCCGTCTCCGTCGTAGTCGCCGAATCCGCCGAAGGGCGACGAGATGTCCTCGATCCCGAGTCGCGGCCCTTCCGATCGCGTCTTCCGCCAGCGCCTCACGACCCGCTCCAGCATCCGGAAGGAATCGACGTCACCCCAGTTGTCGGTATCGAAGTCGCCCCGCCGCTCGGCATAGCCACGTCGATGCGACAGCAAGTTGGCGTAGTAGAAGCCCTCGCCCTCGTGTTTCAGCTGCACGAAGCCGGCCTTCGAGACCAGGGGCAGGCCGTCGTCATCGAGCCGGTAGAGCCGGCCCTCGGGCGGATCGACGACGGCAGGAACGGGCCCGCGGACCTCGGCCTCGGTGACCGAGCGCACCTGGAGTCCCGGCTCCCCCGGACCGTCCCGTTGAATTGCCGAAGCTCTCGAATCGCCGAACTGGCCGACCATGGCGATCGCCAGCAAGGCCGGGACGAGGCAGAAGTACCCTTTCGTGGCCATGAACAACCCTCCTCGGGGACTTATCGGCAGTCACCCGAAGACTCAGAAGGCAAGCCGGTGACGGGATATTACCCGTCCGGGCCCCGACGTTGGACAGCGACGCCTCTCGCGAGCCGCCAACCGGACCACAAGAAGACCCCGATGCCTGGGGACGAGACTCGAGTTCAGCGGGCCCGCGGCGGCACCGGCGGCCGACGACGGCCCTTCATGGCAGGTTCGTCGGTCTCGGCGAGGGGCGGGAGTCCCTGGACGAAGCGCCAGGCCGCGCGGTTCCGGCCGCTGACCTCGATGCGGTAGCGACCGGGCGCCCCGCCCTCGTACTCGTAGAAGACGTTGCCCGGCGTACCGGCCGGGCGCTTCGGCATCTTCGTGATCGGCAGGTCCTTGCCGTCGTGACCGATCACCTTGAACTTCGGCGAGCCCGAGGTGACGACCAGCATGCGCTTCGGAAGGTACTCCTCGTCCACGACGTAGACGATCGGCTCGTTGCCGCGCAGGAGGCAGCGCACGGGCTGCCCGACCGAGAGCAGGATCTCCGCCGGAACGTCCCAGGGACCGCCCGGCTCCGCGAGCGCGGCGGTCAACCCGGTCATCGTGCCGGCCGCGAGGTCGATCTCGTGGACCGCGTCCAGGCGACCGGCCTCGGAGAGACGGATCTGGTGACGGCCGGCGGCATCGACGATCTCGATCGGACCCGCCGACGAGGTCTGCCCCACGAAGCGGCCGTCGAAGAAGATCAGCGCCGGACTCGGCGTGGAACGGATCGCGACGCCGGCCAGTTCGCCCTCCGGGGCCGCGCGTTCGGCCGGGGGCGCCGTCGTCGGGCGCGCCGGCGCCTTGCCTTCATCGCAGGCCGCGACGAAGACCAGCGCCAGGAGAGCGAAGGATCGAGCGATTCGATCGACGAGGCGGCGCATCACTCGGGCCTCCAGAAGAGCACGTTCACGTGATCGCCGTGGTCGGCGCGACCGGCGAGCAGGTACAAGCGGACCGGCGTGGACTCGTCCTCGAGGACCCAGGTGGTGGAGTAGCCGTTGGCGGATTGCTCGATCATCTTCCAGCGGTGTCTGGTCGGCGGCAGCTCGGGATCATCGGCGACCGCGCGGAGCGCCGAGCTGGTGGTCATCCGGAAGGCGCCGACATCGACGAGGAGATCGAGCATCTCGCGATAGGTCTTCGGGTCGAAGAGCTCCTCGTTGCGCACATCGAGGTGGATGTGACGCTCGGGCCGCTTCAGGCAGGGGACGTGGAAGTTCACGTTCATCCCGGTCTGGTGCGTCTTGTGATCGGAGAGGCCGTCGCCGTCGTAGTCGGGAAACCCGGCGTAGCGCGAGCTGATCTCGTCGATGCCGAGCCTGGGGCCTTCGGGGTGCTGCTCGAGCCAGAGAGCGACGGCGCGATCGGCGTAGCACATCGCCTCCGCGTCGCCCCAGTTGTTGGTGTCGAGGATGCCGTGTTCCTCGGAGTGCTTCACCAGATCGGCGACGCGCGCCCCGTAGTAGAAGCCGGGCCCCTCGTCGGCGAGCTGGACGAAGCCGGCCTCCGAGATGACGGGCCAGCCGTCCTTCTGGACCTTGAAGATGGGCGGCTTCGGCCTCGTCACGCCGGCGCCGCGGTCGGCCGCGAGCTTGCGGACCGGACCGACTGCCCCCTTCTCCTCCTGCATCCCGGGCCCCGCGAGGATCCCGAGCAGGCCGACGAGGGCTACGAGCAGGCGCGTGGTCATGGGCCGGTGCCCTCCTTCACTTGCCGATGGTGTGGGTCTCGGAGTTGCTCCAGAGGATCGCGCGATCGCCGTAATCCGTCCAGGGCTGCTCCCAGACGATCTCGAGCGCGGCGATCACCTGTCCCTGCCTCGTGGAGGGCGGCATGCCGATCATGAAGATCTCGAGCTCCTCGCCGGGGAGCAGGCCTCCCGGCGGCAGCAACTGCACCGGCGGCCGCGCGTCCTCGAGAACCTCGCCCTCGGTCGTGCGCCAGCGCGCGTGGAGCTCGGGCGCGAACTGCCAGGAGCCCCCGGTCCAGGGATCGAGACCCGTGTTCTTGATCTTGAAGCGGATCGGGAAGGAGGTGTTGGGCGCGATCGAAGGCGGCAGGACCACGTCGCTGATCTCGGCGCCGAAGCGACCGACGTCGCGCATGAGCGGCTTGGCGCCCTCGATGGCCATCGCTGCGAGCCGGCGTGAAGCGAGCTCCCGGTCGAGCTCCGAGCGGCCATTCTTCCGGAGGTCCTCCAGCACGCTCCTGGCCTCGGCCAGGAGCGCGGCGTTGCCGGTCTCCGCACCCTCGTGATGCAGATAGCGCGCGAGCCGGAACTCGAGTCCGGGGAGATCCGACTTCGAGGCCGCGATCGCGGCCCGGAAGCGCTCGAAGGCCAGGCCGTAGATGCGGTTGTGGATGGCGCTGTCGCCGTCGGTCTCGAGGCTCAGCGACTCGCGTTCGACGTCGAGTTCGGCGACGGGGATGCCGGCCTTCGCCATGGCCTCTTCGGCGCGCTCCCGGATC
>JBFIHP010000302.1:0-4856 GCA_041601735.1 Planctomycetota bacterium
ATGCCGCGCAGACGCGCGCCGTCGAGAAGCTCGTCCTCGCCCTCGCGAAGGTGCAGCACCACCCTGGTGCCGCGCTTCGGCGCCTCGACGGTTTCCACCGAGTACTCGCCCTCGCCCGCCGATTCCCATCTGACGCCCTCGCCGCCGCGGCTCGGACCATGGCGGCCGGTGCCGGTCTCGCCGATGCCGCCATCGACCTGGTGGGGTCCCACGGCGTCACCGTCTGGCACGAGCCGCCGCGCAGCGACCGCGAGCTCGGATCGACCCTGCAGATCGGCAACGCGGCCGTGGTCGCCGAGCGAACGGGCGCCGTCGTGATCTCCAACTTCCGCGCGGCCGACATGGCCGCATCGGGGCAGGGAGCTCCCCTCATGCCCTGGCTCGACCATCTCCTGTTCCACGAAGAGCCCGGGACCCTGCTCCTGAACCTCGGCGGGATCGCGAATCTCAGCTACGTCGGCGGCGAGATCGAATCGCTGCTCGCCTTCGACACCGGGCCGGCGAACCTACCGCTCAACGAGATCGTGCGCGAGCTCACCAAGGGCCGGGCCCAGTTCGACGGCGGCGGTCGGATGGCCGCGCTCGGCTCGGTCGATCGCGGGCTCCTGTCCTGGCTGGGCGAACATCCCTTCCTGCAGCGGCGGCCGCCGAAGAGCACGGGGAGAGAGGAGTTCGGCGAGGACTGGACCCGCGGCGTGCTCGAGCGCCACCGTCACCGCAGACTCATCGACATCCTCGCCACGATGACCGCGTTCGTGGCTCGCTGCGTGCGGCGCGCGGTCGGCGACTACATCGAGCCCCGGCCGGTTCGTCGGGTCCTGGTGAGCGGGGGAGGGCTGCACAACCACAGCCTGATGCACCACCTGAGGCGCGACTTCGCACCGATCCCGGTCGAGAGCTTCCGGGATCGGGGTTTCGATCCGGACGCGAAGGAGGCCGTCCTCTTCGCGCTGCTCGCCAACGAACGGATCCACGACCGGCCGAGCGGCATTCCGGCGGCCACCGGCGCGCTCTGGCCGGCCGTCCTGGGACAGATCAGCGTCTGAGCGCCGACCGGGCATGAACAAGGCGGCTCCCCGGAGGAAGCGGCCCCTGTAGAGCCAGAGGAGGGAATCGAACCCTCAACCCCAGCTTTACGAAAGCTGTGCTCTACCATTGAGCTACTCTGGCATTCGGTCGGCATGATATGGGGGTGCCCCGAGAGCGACAAGGGGCCGCGATCCTGAGGATTCGCAGGCAAGGCCGGCCGGATCGGAGGGCCGGAATCAGGCACCAGGCGGCCCTGATCGCCGTCGGATCGCTCCCCGCCGGGCTCGGTCCCTCGATCCTCGGCGCGCTCGATCCGGGGAGCCCCCGACCGCTCGGCAGAGCCGTCGCGGCGGCGCCGTTCCAATCGATCGCCCGGCCCGCGCGACCGACGAGATCGCGCCCGCCCGGCGTCCTCGTCCTCGACATGCCGTCCAAACTCCCGGGCGTTCCGGGCCCGTCCTTGACGGTGTCGCTCATCGCGGTGAACGTCAGGCCCGGAATCCGAGCATGACCGAGGACAACGAAGCCACGAACGACGCGATGTCGCCCGAGGAGGCGAGCTCGATACTGGAGCGCCTCCATCAGGCCGTGAATCGCGTCCGCGCCCTCGCCCGCGACGGCGCCGAGATCGGCGAGGCCGTCGCCGTCTGGGACGAAGCGCAGGCCGAGGCAACGCGTCTCGAGGCCGCGGTCGTCGGTCAGCGGCGGGAGGATCTCCTCGACCGTCTGTCCTTCGCCCTGGACGAGATCGAACAGGCCGCGCGCGCGCTCTTCCGGGACACCGATGCCGACGACGAGACGGTGGCACGCCGCCTCGCCGTCCTGCGGGCCGCGAGTCGCCTCCTGCGGCGGCTCGCGCGGGTCTTCGAGGGTCGCCCGCCGCGCGACGAGACCCCCTTTCTCCTGCAGGAGCTCCGCGAGGTCGACCGCGTCCTGGCCGGCAACACCGCGGTCGTGGACGTCGACGAGGAGGCGCCCAACGACGGCCTCGAGAACGACGTCGAGCGCGTTCGCTTCGAGGTCCTCGAGCGTCAGGCCCAGTCGCTTCTCGCCGCCGCCGCCGTCGAGACCTCCTGTGACGGCGATCGAATCGGCCGGCTCCTCCGCCTCTCGCGGGCACTGCGGCGGATCACGGCGGATCTCCATGACTGCGCCGACGACGGCGGCGAGGAGCTCCGGCATCGACTGAACGAGTTCGCCACCGAGGCCGCGACCGAGCAGGAGCGCCTGCAGGCGCTCTTCCTCGCCTGGATGCGCGGCGTCACCGACCAGGACGATCTCGCCCGTGCCGGCGAGGCCGTCCTCTGGCTCACGGGTGAACTCGACGAGGCCCGGACCAGCCTGGTCGAGCGGGCCGGGCCGCGCCGCGTCCAGTCGCTGCAGCGCCTGAGGCAGGACGGGATCGAGGTCCACAAGGCCTTCCGTCACGCGCGCCGGCAGACCGAGTCTTCCGCCGCCGACCGGCCGCGTCCCGCCGGCGAAACGGAGGAGGAGGACGGCGGTCTCTTCTCGATGCGCCGGGTCGAGCTGAAGTTGCGGCGCACCGGCACGCGCCTGCGCAACGCCCTCGCCGACCGGACCCTCGCCATCCGGCTCGATGGCATCTTCGGAGCCCGCATGGTGCGGATCTGGGAGGTGCTGATCTTCTGGCTGATCATGGCCGTGATCGGCCTGATCGTCATCGATCACATGAGCGACCCCGTGCCCGAGGGTCGGATCGGATGGTCGATCTGGGTCGATACGGCGATCTGCGTCGTCCTGCTGACCGACTTCTTCGTTCGCCTGATCCTCAGCCCGGAACGGCTGCGCTACTTCCGCCGGAATTTCCTGACCGAGTTCCTGCCCTCCCTGCCCTTCGGTCTGCTCTCCAGCCTCGATGCCTTCGGCCATCCGCTCCTGCGTGATCTCCGCGTCATCCGCCTGATCCGCGCCCTGCGTCTGGTCCGGCCGCTCCTGCGTCTCTTCCGTCTCTTCCTCTTCCTGGCGCGGGCCGCGGACCGACTGGTCGAACGCAACTCCTGGATCCTGAACCAGAACATCATCTTCTTCAGCGATCCCGTGCGCGACGTCGAGAGCCCGACCCTGCTCAATCGAGCGCGCGAGCTCGACAACTGGATCGCCCGTCGCGGCGAACGGCGCCTGCTCGACCTCGGCTTCGAGGCCCGCCGTCAGGGTTGCCGCTGGCAGCTGGGACTGCTCGAGGCGGAGCTGCCGCTGCGCACCGGGGTGCCTCTCGCCGCCGAGCCGGGGCGCATGCAGGGTCTGGTGCGCGATCTGCACATCGACGACGTCGTCGCCCGGCTTCGCGATCTCGACGACAACCAGGTGGCCGACTTCGTCGGTCACGACGTCGCGCGGCAGATCACGGCCTCGCTGTCGTTCTTCCGGCTGCCGCTGCTCAGGCGCCTGCCGATCGTGCGCTTCCTGCTCGGTCCGACGGGCGCTCCCGACCCGCTCTGGACCACGGCTCGGCTGGGGCGCATGGCGGGCGACTTCCTCGCCTGGCTGCAGCGGCTGCTCAACTGGTTCGCCGATCTCTACGGCACCATCACGGGCGCCCAGTTCCTCGATCGCTTCGGCCTGCAGCTGGTGAAGGCGACCTCGAGGCCGGCGCGGCGCCTCGTGATCTTCGCGGTGGCGGTCTTCCTGATCCTCGCGCTCGCCCACATGACCCGCTTCCGCCCGCTCATCCGCGCGGTGGACGGGATCACCGACATCCTGGCCGGTCCCCTGCTCATCATCGGCCTGTTCTGCTTCATCCCGCTCGGCCTCGGCGCCTGGCTGCGCCGCATCGCCGGACAGGCCGTCGATCTCTTCGATCGCGTGGCCGAGGCGCAGTTCCTGGCCCTGACCGAGCTGGTGAAGGAGGAGCGCGAGGAGGTGGATCTCGGCTTCCTCGTCGATCGGGTCCTCCTGCCCGAGGCCGCCATGCGCCGACCGGAAGGCAGCGAACTCGGAGCCGAGCGCGACCTCATCCTTCGCGCCGCCCGCCGCGAGCATCTCGAAGCGGGCGAGGAACTCCCCGTGTCCTGGTGGGCGCTCGAGACGATGATGCTCTTCTATCGCGACTTCATCGACGGCGCCTACTTCCATCGCAACGACACGAAGATCGCCAACATGCTGCTCGGGAACCTGACCCTCGAGAACATCCGTCGGGTCCGGCTCCGCTTCGATGCCAAGAGGTTCAGACAGCTCGATCGTCTCGACATCGCCCGCGGCAAGGGCGGTGTGACCGGGCCGAAGGTCTGGTTCGACTTCATCACGCACAGCGTCTCGCAGCACGTGGCGCGCCTGATCATCGAGTACAACCAGCACTGCATCCCGATGGACGAACTCGAGGCCGCCCACGACGCCGATCGCGAGCTCTTCGAGAAGTGGCTCGAACGCCGTCGCAGGCTGTCGCTCGCGCGGCGCGAGAACCGCCCCATCAGCTCGGAGGACATGCCCGATGTGTCCGGGGCCGAGGGGACGCTGCTCTACCGCACGACGGAGTTCAACGCGCTCCATTTCCTCACGGCATCGAAGAAGCGGGACGGCGACGTGCGGACGCGCTACGGCGTCGAGGTCGCGGATCTGCTGGTCGAGGACCGCGAGAACCTCGTGCGCGACATCTTCGGCACCTACCCGGTCCAGGAGCTGCCGAAGGAGAAGCGCACCCTCAACCCCTACGTGCAGTACCGCCGCTACCTCGCCCGCGGGCGCGCCTTCCTCTTCCCCTTCGTGGCGATCTGGTTGACCATGCGCGTGCTCAAGATCCTGATCGCGCGGGTCGTGGCGATCGTGAAGGACGTGCTCGATCCGAGCGATCGGCCGGTCGAGGTCAATCA
>JBFIHP010000303.1:0-4845 GCA_041601735.1 Planctomycetota bacterium
CCTCAGCCTTCTTCTTCTCCTCGCAGCCATCGCCGTCGTTGCATGGCTCGCATCAAGATGACGCCCGTCACGACGATGGCGACCCAGCCGAGCAGTCCGTCGTAGAAGCGGTCGCTGCCGAAGAGCCATTCGCGCCGCCCCGGGATGTCCTCGCCGAGCTTGCGCGAGACCTGTCGCACCCAGTACCAGCCCCCGTGCACGCCCATCGCGATCCAGAGAGAGCCGCTCTCCCGGCGCAGGCTCACCAGCACCCAGCCGACGAGGACGAGGCCCAGCACCTCGATCGGTCGGCCGAGGCCCTCGGCGAGGCTCCGCCCCATGGCCGCGATCGTCTCCAGCCCGACGAGGGATCCCGCCTCGAAGTTCGCGTCGCGCGCCGGAGCCAGGAAATGGGCGAGCGCGTAGACCAGGGCGGCCCCGAGGCTCCGCCGGCCCAGCGCGGCGAAGAGGAAGCCGAAGAAGAGGAGGTCCTCGAGGAAGCCGATCAGGAAGGCCAGGGGCAGGTACTTGGCGCCGTAGAGGACGGCCTTCCCCGGCGCCATGCCCTCGAAGCTCCGCTCGCCGACGAGGGTCAGGATGACGACCCAGGCGCCGAGGGTCGCGGCGCCCACCAGGAAGCCGCGAGCCCAGACGAGGAGGGGTCCCGAGCAGCGGAAGAGCGCGGTCTCGTCCTTCAGCCGCCGCCCGGCCGTCACCGCGAAACCGATGAGCACGGCGAAGCGGAGGACCGTCACCGAACTCTTGCGGGCGCCGAGTCCCAGGGCGGTCGTCAGGGGGACCAGGAGGGCGACCGCGGCCAGGCCCAGGCCGATCACGAGGGCGAGGCGCCGCCACTCGATTTCGAAGGGACTCCCGGCGGTCGCGGAGTTGACCTCGAAAGGCCGGCTCATGATGATCGGTCCCCAGCGGGATGAAGATCCGGCCGGGGCCCGTCGCGGCCCGGCCCGGTCATCGAGTCTGTCCCGTGACGGGGACCGCGGGCAAGGGGAGAACGGGGTTTTGACCTCGAGATCGCGACACATCGACGAGCACCGCGCGCGCCTTCTGTGGCTCGGCGCCCTCGCGGCGATCAGCATCGCCGCCGTGGCCGCGCTGATCGCCTTCGAGATGCCCTCGCGCATCACCCTGCCCAGCGCGCTCGGCTTGACCGCGCTGGTCATCTGGACCGGCATCCGCGAACGCCGTCGCGACATGGAGGACGAGGTCGGGACCGCCCTTCGGCACTGGACCGCGAAGGGCGGCGACGGCGCGCGGGCGCGCGAGCTCCAGCAGGCCTATGCCGATCACTTCGCCGGTCGTCGCCAGCTCCTCCGCGATTCCGACGAAGCGCGACTCCTGCTCGAGTCCGCCATCGCCGGCTTCGGGAACTTCATCGAACATGTCCGCGAAGGGCGCGAGTCCCTGAGTCTGGGCGGTCTCGATGCGTCCGCGCACTATCATCGCGCCGCCGGCCGCAAGCTCCTCGCCGACACGACAGAGGACCCGGGCGAGCGCCGCGACCTGATCGAGAAGGCCATCGCCGATCTCGAGGGTTTCGAGGACCGCTACGGGCGCTGGCCTCTCCTTCTGCCGGCCGCGATCGCGCTCCGGCTCCGTTGTCGGCTCGCGCTCGACGACTTCGACGAGGCGGAGAGCGATCAACAGGCTCTCGATCGACTACCCGGAATCGAACAGGCCTCGCCGGAGCTCCTGAGCACGCGCGAGGATCTCGGCGAGGCGCTGTGGCGCCGGTCGCTCGACGCGCTCGACGACGAGGACGCCCTGGCCCTGCGCAGCCGGGCTCTGGCCCATCTCGACGCCTGGCTGAACCAGCTGGGGCCCGGTCACCTGCCGGCGCGGCTGCGCGTGGCGAGGCGCAACGACGAGGCGGAGCGCAACGACCGGGTCGTCAGGATCCTCGAGGACGCTCTGCGTGGCGAGCGGGCTTCGCGGCGCGACCAGCTCGAGGCGAATCGTCTCCTCGCGCGGGCCCACCTGCGTCGCGACGAGCCGCAGAAGGCGCTGCGCTTCTACTCGGTCCTGATGAGCGTTCCGGCCCCGGAGAACCCCTGGCACCGCGATCCCGAGGTCCTCCGCGAGATCGGCCGCGCCGAACGGGCGCTCGCGGGGACGGATGAGGACGACGAGGACTCCTGAGGGCCGGAGGGGGCGGGTCCGTCGCTTCGGAGCTTTGGCCCGGACCGACCAGCGGGTAGACTCGCAGCATGGTTCACCTCTCTCGCATCTACACCAAGACGGGCGACGACGGCAGCACCGGCCTCGGCGACGGCAGTCGCGTCTCGAAGTGGAATCCCCGGGTCGCGGCCTACGGCGATGCGGACGAGCTCGGCGCGGTCATCGGCGTCGCGGCCCTTCACGCCGATGAGCCCGAACTCGAGACCCTGCGGCGCATCCAGAACGACCTCTTCGACGTCGGCGCGGATCTCTGTCTCCCCCTCGGCAAGGACGAGAAACCGGGCTCGGTCCTGCGCGTCACGCGGATCCAGGTCGAACGACTCGAGTGCGAGATCGACGCGATGAACGCGAACCTCGCGCCCCTCAAGAGCTTCATCCTCTCGGGCGGCTCACCCCTCGGCGCGCACCTTCACCTGGCGCGCTGCGTCGCCAGACGCTGCGAGCGCAGCACCTGTCATCTGGCCGAGACCGAGGCGATCAACCCCGAGGTGCTCCACTACCTGAACCGACTCTCGGATCACCTCTTCGTCCTGGCGCGTCACGTCAATCAGCAGGGTGACTCCGAGATCCTCTGGAAACCCGGCGGCGGGGCCTGATCGCCCGACCCGACGAGCAGCGTCCGTGACCGAGGACCACCGACACGAAGAAGAGTTCGTCCTGCGCAGCGGCCTCGGGCCGCCGATGCCCTGTCCCTATCTGCCCGGGCTGGAATGGCGCAACGAGATCCTTCTGCCCGAGAACGGTCTCGCCGCCGCGATCCACGAGCAGCTCTTCGAGGCCGGCTACCGCCGGGTCGGTCAGGCCTTCTTCCGTCCCGTCTGCGCCGAGTGTCGGGCCTGTCGCAGCCTGCGCATCTCCACGTCGGCCTTCCGTCGCAGCAAGAGCCAGCGACGGATCTGGAATCGCAACCGGGATCTCGACGTCAAGATCGAAGCGCTCGTCGCCGACTCCGAGAAGGAGGACCTGCTCTTCCGGTATCTCGAGCGGCGCCACGAGGGCTGGGAGACCGAAGAGCGCGACGAGATCGGAGACTCGCTTTTTCACGACCCGCCCGCGAACTGTCGCGCCGTCGTCCTGCGCGAGGCCGGGCGCCTCGTCGGCGTGGGCATCGTCTCCATCACGCCCAACGTCCTGAGTTCCGACTACTTCTTCTTCGATCCCGCCGACGAGCCGCGATCGCCCGGCACCTTCTCGATGCTCTGGGAGATCGATCACGCGCGCCGGAACGGCCTGCGCTGGTACCACCCCGGCTTCTTCGTCGCCGGCTGCCCGGCCATGTCCTACAAGGCCCGCCTCCGTCCCGCCGAGATCCTCGGCCGCGACGGTGTCTGGCGCGCCTTCGACGGCAGCGTGGACGGGGCATCCTGAGCGCCGGTCGCCGCCCGGCGCATCCCGATCGCGTTCAGGGCCTGGCGAGGCGCTCCTGCATCCAGGCCTCGAGCATCCGGGCGTCCTCGCGGAGCCCGGCGGCGATCTCCTCGTCGCTGGCGTTCGCGATCGTCACGCCGCTGTCGATGAAGATGCGGGCGCGTACGCGTGACCGTCCCTCGTCGTCGGGCGCGGATCGGATGAGGTAGTCGCCGAAGAAGGCGGCGAGGCCGAAGTCCTTCTCGACGATGCGGAAACGGATGAGGATGCCGCCGTCCTCGGCCTTCTCGCGGAAGCCGAGGACGACCACCGGATCGATGCCCATCTCGCCCTCGAAGTGCCAGCGGCTCAGAAGGGTCTCGCCGCGCGGAGGGAGCGCCTCGATCTTCGGCGCCCAGGCGCGATGGCCGCTGGCGTTCGCGAAGTCGAGCAGGGCCTCGGCGACCGCCGCCGGTCCGCCGGGCAGATCGAAGTTCAGCTCGCCGCCGCGGACGTCCTTCAGGCGGAGCCGGGTCACCGGCTGTTCCCGCTCCTCGGTCGTCGGCTCGCCCGTCGGCCGCGGCAGCTCCTCGATCGGGCTCGCGCCCGGCCCCTCCGGCAGTTCTTCGGCCTCGGGAAGGCTCGTGCAGGCGGGCCCGGCGGCCAGGATCAAGATGACCAATGCGAGTGTTCTAAACCATTTCATGCCGGGACTTTCAGCGCGCGCGAGGGCAATCCTGGGGCCTATTTGGTCGGGTCTTGCGATCGGTTATAGTTCGGGCCGCGTCGCCCCGCGACGCGACCGTTTGAAAGGGGTTTCTGCCATATGGCGAAAGAAGACGCAATCACCGTCGAGGCCGTCGTGAAGGAGGCGCTGCCGAACGCCCGCTTCCGCGTCGAGCTGCCGAGCGGGCATTCGATCCTCGCCTACGTCTCGGGTCGCATGCGCAAGCACTTCATCCGCATCCTCCCCGGCGATACCGTCACGATCGAACTCTCGCCCTACGATCTCTCCAAGGGCCGCATCGTCTACCGCGGTCGCTGAAGCCCCCCCGACTCCCCAGAAAAGTCTTCCGACTCCCGCTCGCCCGGACCGGAAACGATTTCGCCAATCGGACGCATGGGCCGCCCCGCCCGCGCGGGTTCTCGGGCGCTCCCCTTTTCCCAATCTCGTCCTCCTGCTCGGCTTGTGCGCGTCGTCGCGCGACGCCAAGCGAGTCGGCACGCCTCCTGCTCACCCGCCACCGCGACTCTACCGGCGCGAGAGAGAGACATGCAGACGCTTCTGGACCTCTTCAAGATCAACGGTGCGGCTCCGTCCTC
>JBFIHP010000304.1:0-4844 GCA_041601735.1 Planctomycetota bacterium
CGCCGGCGGGATGACGAGCGCGGCCGACGATTGCCCTTAGGCGTCGAGGGTCGCGAACCAGTTGCCGATCGGGTTGGCGAAGCTCGTCGTCGTCGTCAGCCAGCTGTCGGGGAGCAGCGGCACGACCGGCCCGCCGGGCAGGACGATGTTCGGGCCGATGCCGGCGGCGGAGCCGATCAGGTAGTGGAACTTGCCGGCATGGGCGGGGCCGGCGTCGAGGCTGAAGTTGATCGTGCCCCCGGCGGCGAGCGAGACCCCGTTCAGATCGACGGCGAGGCTGGCCTTCGCGACGCTGGACAGGCGCACGCGGCCCCTGTCGCTCGCCTCGCCCGGAACGTTGCGCGAGCCCACCGCGATCTCGGGGATGCCGTCGAGGTCCGTGTCGCCGATCAGGGCGCAACCGCGGTAGCTCCCGAGGCGCGTCCCTGGCTGTTCGCCGACGAACTGACCGAGGACGAGTCCGGTCGCTCCGGAATAGGCGACGATGCGCCCGGCATCGAGCCCGCCGAGGTCGTCTCCCCAGGCCCCGACGAAGAAGTCGTCGGCTCCGTCGCCGTCGAGGTCGCCCAGGTCGCCGACGATCGCACCGAAGCGATCTCCGCTCGACGTGCCGACCCGCAGGTGGAGCTGCAGGCCGGTCGCGGCGGAGAAGACCTGGACGAAGCCGGCTGCGGGCGGGCCGCCGAACTGGCTGCCCGGCGTGGCCGCGGCTCCGGCATAGTCGTCGAGGCCGTCACCGTCCACGTCCCCCAGACGGAAGACGCCCTCGCCGAAGAACTGCGCCGCGTGTGCGCCGAGGTGAGTACGGACCACGTTGCCGGTCGCGCCGCTGTGAATCTCGACGCGGCCGCTCGTCGTGCTGCCCTCCATCGAACCGACGGCGTATTCGGCCATGCCGTCGCCGTTGATGTCGGCGAGGATCGCGACCGACTGTCCCTTCGCCAGGCAGTTGGCCGCGCCCGCGTGGCTGCGGATCAGCAGGCCGGTCGCGCCGGAGCGGACGAGGACCTGACCGGGATCGACGTGGTCGAAGCAGTTCGGACTCGCCTCGAAGTAGTCGCCCACGCCCGAGTAGATGAAGTCGTTGACGCCGTCGCCGTCGATGTCACCGCCGCCGGCGACCGCGAAGCCGAGCTGGTCGCCCCAGCCGTCGCCGTTGAGATCCGGGTTGCCGAGGTAGTTGTACAGGACCCCGCCCGCGGCGCCGGAGTAGACCGTCACGCGGCCCGCCTGCGCGCCCGCCGCGGCATCGTCGAAATCGGAGGCGATGAAGTCATCGCGACCGTCGCCGTCGATGTCGCCGATCACCGCCATGCGCTCGCCGAAGCGGCCGCCGACCATGCCGTTGATCCGGTAGAGCTCGAGCCCCGTCAGGCCGGAGATCGCGCGCACCGAGTCGGCGCCGCCGATCAGCAGATCGGGGATGCCGTCGCCGTTCAGATTCAGGAGACCCGCGGCGAAGGACAGGGTGTCGCCCGCGGAAGAGCCGTCGATTGCGTAACGAATCGTCTGGGCCTCGCTCGAGGCCGAGGCGAACAGGATGAGGAGAACCATGCCGTAGAACCGCGTCTCGTTGATCATCGCGATCGTTTCCTTCCGGGCACGGTCGATGGGGCCTCGAATCTAACCCGGAAGCGTCTCCGATCGGGAGGGAATTCGCCTCAGCGATCGATCCGGCCGGAGGCGGAGATGGGTGAGGGGAGGGGGGCGAAGGGCGAATCGAAGCTGAAGAGAGCGCGGCCCGCGACCTCGATCGCGAGGCGGCGACCGGGCTGCAGGATGGTGAAGAGCCGGCTGTCGTCGCGGGTGAGGCGCTGGCTTCGATCGACGCGCACGGTGACGGTCTCGCCGGCCGAGATCCAGCGGTCGAGGTCGCGCGCCTCGACCCGCCCGAAGGGAGTGCCATCGATGACGAGATCGAGTTCGATGTCCATGAGCCGCACGGCGTAGCGATTCGGATTGAGCAGATCGAAGACGAGCTCATAGTCGGCCTGCAGGGGGCTGAGGGCCGCGACGCTGAAGCCGCGGAAGCCGAGGCGAGGTCGCTCGAGGAGCGGCAGCAGTCCGTTCCATTCCGCGGTGACGTACTCGCCCGTGCCGAGCACGCGCTGATCGGCCCGGACCGCCAGCTGGAGAGTCGCCGCGAGGCGTCCGTCCTCGGGGATGCGATCGATGGCGTCGCGGATGCGCGAGCTCTCGATCGCGAGGCGCACCGGCAGGTCGAGCAGGCCTCCGGCTTCGATCACCCGCTGGACGCGGTCGGTCTCGGAGCTGATCGGCCGATCCTGGAGGCGGAGCGTCCGTTCCGCGGCGTCGAGCGTCACGGCGAAGCCGTTCGGATTCCTGACCTGGAAGAGACCGCGGAGGCGGATCTCGCCGAACTGCTCGGCTTCGACCCTCGTCTCGACCATGCGCAGCTCGATCGGGACCGGCGCCGCGGGCCGGAAGAGGGCGCAGGCCGAGAGGGGCAGGAGGAGGAGGGTCGCCGTGACGACGGAGAGCCCGACCCGGCGCCGAGGACCGTCAACCACGGGGGTGGTGGCGCGCATGGACCTCCTTCAGGCGTTTGGCATCGACCGCGGTGTAGATCGTCGTCGTCTCGAGGTTGGCGTGACCGAGCAGTTCCTGCACCGAGCGCAGGTCGGCGCCCTCCTGGATGAGGTGGGTCGCGAAGGTGTGCCGCAGAAGATGCGGGGTCACGCGCCGGCGGAGCCCGGCCTTCAGGCCGAGACGGCGGATGCGCTGGTAGACGGCGACCCGGTTCAGGGCGCCGCCGCGCTGCGAGATGAAGAGCCGGGGGCAGAAGTCGGGGCCGAGCAGCTTGGGCCGCCCCGCGCGCCGCCAGCGGTCGAGCGCCAGGGCGGCCCGGTCGTGGAGGGGCACGAAGCGCTCCTTGCCGCCCTTGCCCAGGACCTTGATGCTCTCGAGGGCTCCCCGGCCGCCGAGGTCGGCCTCGTCGAGGCCGCAGAGTTCCGAGACCCGGATGCCCGTGGCATAGAGGAGCTCGAGGATGGCCCGGTCGCGAAGCGCGAGGGGGCTTTCGCCCTCGACGGCGGCGAAGAGGGACTCGATCTCCCGGCGCCCGAGGTACTTCGGCAGGTTTCGGGCCCGCCGGGGGGAGGGCAGATGGGCCAGGACGTCGGCCTCGAGCACCCGCTCCTTCAACAGGTGCTTGTGAAAACTTCGCAAACAGGCCAACCGTCTCGCCAGGCTGCGGTCGGCATCGCCTGCCCGGCGCCGGGCGGCCAGGAAGGAGAGGATCGTCTCGGCCCGACTCTCGGCCAGCTCGATGATCCCAAGCTCTTTCAGGTGATGGAGATAGAGGTCGAGGTCGCGGGCGTAGGCCGCACGCGTGCGGGCCGACCAGGCCTCCTCGGCGACGCCGAGGGAGAGGAAGAGTTCGACCTCGGGATGCCGACGGCGGGGGCTCTCCGCGGTCTTTTCGTTGGCTTTTCCCATGACCGGATCCTAATCAGGCCCTGAGACCTACGTAAGTCCTTGCGAGTCGAGCGTCGCGCGAGGCGGCGGACCGCGGCCTTCGGGTTTCCATTGACAGGGCCGGGGCGGCGTCACTATACTCCCCGCCTGACCCGGTCGTCACCGGGTCGGAATTTTTGCTGTAAACGCTTGGCGTGGATGCCTTTCCGTCGTTCGCTAGGACGATGGGGCCGGCTGAGGAAGACGGATGCGTGCGAGAGAACGAGAACGGTTCAAGAAGCTCCTCCTCGAGAAGCGGACCAAGCTTGCGGGAACGCTGATCTCGATGGCCGACGAGGCCCTGAAGCCTCACGGCGGCGGCCACGATGCCGACGAGATCGCCGACATGGGCAGCGATCAGTTCGAGCAGGAGCTGACCCTGGGCCTGATGGAGTCGGAGCGGGCCGCCGTCAAGCAGATCGACGAGGCCCTCGACCGGATCGAGGACGGCTCCTTCGGCAACTGCCTGGGCTGCGAGACCGCGATCCCGAAGCCGCGCCTCCTGGCCGTGCCCTCCTGCCGCTACTGCATCGAGTGCCAGAGCTACATCGAGAAGCACGGCAGTCTCCCCGGGGACGACGAAGAGGACTGATCAGGCGATGAACGAGACCGGCGCACGGCGCCCGAGTCACCTGCTCTTCATCCTGGTCTTCCTGATCGGATTCGGCCTCGATCTGGGCAGCAAGGAGTTCGTTTCCGCCCATCTCGACCTCTACGAGTCCTATCCCGTCTGGGACGGGGTCTTCCAGATCCGGCTCATCACCAACAAGGGCATGATGTGGAGCATGGCCGAGGAGGTCCCGCCGCACTGGTGGGTCATCATCCGAGGCGGCGTCCTGATCGGCCTCATCTGGCTCTACGCCAGCCTGCAGCGCAAGTCCCGCCTGGCCCAGCTCTCCTTCGGCCTCGTCTGCGCCGGGGCCCTCGGCAACGTCTGGGACAACGTCTTCGAGAACCCGAACGGCCTGTTCATGGGCCACGTCCGGGACTTCCTCCATTTCTATTGGTTCCAGTTTCCCACCTTCAATGTGGCCGATTCGTGTATAACGATCGGAGCCCCATTGCTCCTTCTCGTGCTCTGGAAGCACGATCGCGAGGTCTCCGCAGCGAAAGAGGCGGGGCAGGTCGAAGCCTGAGGATGACGGCCGCGGGTCGGCTATGAAACTCGAATCGGTCGATGCCGGATTGATGAAACGCGCCGTGGCGGCCTTCCTCGATGTCGCCTGGGGGGAGCTTTCCGCTGCCCACTGGCCCAAGAGCATCGACTTCGAGTCCGCCGATCGCGACACCGTGCTCCGGGGCTTCGTCGACGAGAAGAGGCGCGGCTGCATGCGCAAGTACAGCCTTCGCCTCGGCAATCGTCGCTA
>JBFIHP010000305.1:0-4837 GCA_041601735.1 Planctomycetota bacterium
CCGGAGAGATCATAGGGTCCGAAGGCCAGGCTGCCGGCCCCCGCGGGCGCCGGAACCGGATTCGAGGTGAACGAGGTCACGCCGTCGCTCACCGTCAGTCGCACCATGTCGGAATTCGAGCTGCCGGCGCCGAAACCGACATCGATCATCACCGCGCCCTGGCTGGCCGCGTTGACGTGATCCATCGGGTTCGAGCCGCCCGCCCGCACGTTCGCGGCCAGAGGCGCCGTCGGCGGAGTCGAATCCTTGGTGAAGTCGTTCGCCGTGAAGGTGACCTCGTTACCGGCGAGATCACGCAGGCGACCGCCTGATGTGATCGTTCCGTCGGGGAGCGAGCTCAGATCGACGGGACCGACGCGCCAGGCGCCCTGCCCGGAGTCGAAACTCACGAAGCCGCCGGCGACCGACTGTCCGCCGGCGCTGAAGGTGGCGACGAGGACGTCGCCGTCACCGTGTCCGGCCGCATGGGCGGCCGAGAATCGGGCTGCCGCCTGGTTGCCGGTGTTGATCACGCCCGGGACGGACCCGGGGTTGTCGAGATTGAAGGAGGCGATGATCTCGGGAGCGATCGTGTCCTTCGTTCCCAGCGCGAAGCTCTGCTGATTCGTGTTCCCGGCCATGTCGCTGACCGTCACGATCAGGGAGAGCATCCCCTCCGCCATGCCGTTCAGATCGAGACCCGCGAAGGTCTCGACACCGCCGTTGGCATCGACCAGGTCGACGCCCATCGTCTCGGTGCCGTCGAACTGACTGCCGTACTGCAGACGGATCGTGACCGAATCCACGGTGCTCGCGTTGACGAAACCGGCCGGAGCCGTACCCGAAGCCGGAATCAGGACGCCGTCCACCATGGCCGGAGCCACCGTGTCCTTGGTGCCTGGAGTGCCGACGAAGCTGCTCGAGTTGCCCGTCGAGGGCTCGAGAACCTGGGCATAGAGCGTCAGGGAACCGTCGGCGAGGGCGCTGGCATCGACCGTGAAGGTCATGTTGCCGCCACCGGCCGTGGCGGCCTGAGCCGTGGAGCTGGCCGAGTTGGAACCGTTGACCAGCGTCACGTTCACCTGCTCACCACCTTCGGTGGCAGCGGGCATGGTGACGGTGACGGAGACCGCGCCGACGTTCGAGCCATTGACCGTGTCGGCCGGATTCATGGGCCCGGAGTCGATCGCGGCAGCGACCGCCTGGACGGCGCTGAGATCCTTGATCGCCTTGGTACCGGCGAAGGTCGTCGTGTTGCCGGCCGCATCGGACAGGGTCACGAAGATCCCGACGGGACCTTCGGCCAGGTCGCTCGCGTCGAGCACGAAGCTGCCGACCGATCCGCCCTTCGGCGCCGGTCCGGCCTCGGTCGAGACGCCGGTGACGCCGTCGCTGAGGCTGACGAACATCTGGTCGTTCGGATTGCTGCCGTTCGGCATCGAGACCGAGACGGTGACGTTGCTGACCGTGTCGGCATTGATGCGGTGAGCGGGGTTGCTCGGTCCGGCCGGGATCTCGGCGTAGTTCGGCGCGAGCGGCGCGGTGGCGTCCTTCTGGGCGCTGCCCATCGTCTGGATCACCTGGTTGCCGGCGTTGTCGAACACGCGGACCTGGATCTGGATCGCGCCGTCCGCGAGCCCGGAGGCGTCGAGACCGGCGAAGACGAGGGTCTGCCCGGAAGCACCGGCCATGACCGGAGAAACGACCGAACCGGATCCGTCACTCAGGATGACCTGGTAGTTCTCGCTCGCCGAGGCGTTGCCCGGGAGAACGAGGTCCACCTCGGTCGAGGAGGCCGAAGACACGTTGATGATACCGACGGCATTGCCGGGACCCGCGGCGACGAAGGCCGAGGTCGGCAGGACCGCGACGGTGTCCTTGAAGGCCGCGCGTCCGTTCTCGTTGCTCTGATTACCGTTGTCATCCGAGATCTCGACGCGAATCGCGATCGCCCCGTCGAGGAGCGAGCTCGCGTCGATGCCGGAGACGATCATCTGACCGCCGCCGCCGGGAACGACGAAGGACGAGGACGAGACGGCGTTCGTGCCGTCGCTGAGGAAGACCTGTGCGTTGCGGTTGTCGGAATCGGCCTTGAAGGAGACCGAGACGTCCACCGAGTTCTGGGAGTTGGCGTTGATCGTGTCGGCGGGGTTGCTGCCGGAGGCGCCGATGAAGGCGATGTTGATTCCGGCCGGCGCCGTCTGATCGATGATGCCCGCGAAACCATCGGTACGGACCACGTTACCGCTGGAATCGCCGATCTCGATGCGCAGGGTGTAGGCGCCGTCGGCCAGGGCCGAGGCATCGATCGGGCCGAGGGTCATCGAGGGACGGCCCTCGAGGGTCGGCACGAAGGCGCTCGTCGCCGTGCCGCCGAAGTCGTCGATGAGGATCGCCCGGATCTGCTCGCCCTGGCCGTCCTCGAAGATGGGATTGGCCGTGACGTCGACCATTACCTGAGCACCGTTGCTACGGTTGATCTGGTCCTGGGCATTGCCGCTGCCGGCCGCGACGCCGGCGAACTCGATCTCGCTCGGCGCGGTGTTCTTCAGCGCGCTGAAGCTCGAGTTCGGAACGACGTTGCCGTTGGCGTCGGTGACGACGACCTCGAGGGTCAGATTGCCCTCGGCGAGGCTGCGCAGATCGAGCCCCGTGAACGAAATCTGGCCGCCTCCGATCGGAGCGGCCTGGGTGGGCGCGGAGACCATCGCTCCTACGCCGTCTCGAACGTTCAGCGTGAGATCGTCGCCGGCGATCGCCGTCGAGTCCACGGCGACGTCCACCTGGGCGTTGGTGACGTTCTGGCTCGTCACGGTGTTGGCCGGCATGCCGGAGCCCGTGGCGACGCGCGCGAGCACGATGGCCGGGACGGCGGTGTCCTTGACCAGCATGATCTGGAAGGTGGTGATGTTCGCCGCCGGATCGACGATCTCGGCGTCGGCGGTGAGGCTGCCGTCGAGAAGCGAGCTCATGTCGACATCGCTGATCAGCACCGTGCCCGAGGGCTGCACGTTGGCGGCCGGCGAGACGACGAGGGTCGTCCCGTCGCTGGCGAAGACGCTCACCAGGTCCTGTGAGTTGGCGCTGCCGTCGAAGGTAACGGCGAAGTCAGCCTCCGTGGAGTTCGAGAGGTTGACCGTACCGGCGGCATTGCCGGCACCGGCGAGGAGCTCGAACATCGTCGGCATGGGCGGCGGCACGGTGTCCTTGAACAGGATCGCGCCGTAGTCCGTGGCCAGCGAGTTCGACCCGGCCGACATCGTGACGATCAGGCTGATGGGCCCGTCGTTCAGCGGCGTCGTGTCGATGGGGCCGACCAGGATGGTCGAATTCGGGACCGCGTCGGCCGAGGCCGTGACGTCGTTGATCCCATCGGTGAGGGTCACGATCACGCGCTCGCCCGCACCGACCTCCGGCCCGAGAACGACTTCGATCTCGACTCCGCTGGCGGTGGCGGCGTTGATGACGTTCGCCGGGTTTCGCTGCACATCCTCGTCGATCCCCGCGCTCAAGGGCGCGGTGAGCGTCGAGGCGCCCTCTCCTCCACTCCCGCCGCAGGCGGCGAGAGCCGTGAGGATCATGAGCGCAAGGAGTCGCAGCGTGAGCGTGATGCTCACGAGGCTCTTGCGGCTGGAACTAGTTCCAGGGTAGGTGCTGTGGTCCTTCATTGCCCCTTCCTCGGTTGCACTATTTGCACAGGTAGCGCGGGACGCTTCGGGGGCGGGTCATGAAGGCTCCTCCTCTTGGCAGGTGCCCCTATCCGCCCACGTCTCGCGGGTTTCCTTCGTCAGCACGGCTGATCGGTAAAAACCGAAGCCCGGCTTGAGACCTCCCGGGGCGGGGATGCGAATGTTCGACGCAGGGTGGGGCCCCGCTCGCGGCCCGGGCCCGTGCGGGCCAGACACGATCAATGCAAACTTCTGCCAACAAATGACTTGGAATGGTCGCGGCGGGTCGCCGGGGAGCCCGGGAGGCATCGCCGCAGACCGACTTTTTTTGCCTCAAGGAAATGCCCGGATCGTCGGAGCGAGCTCAGCCGGAACCAATCGGAAATTGCGAGGTCGGGGCGGGTCGGGTTTTCTATCATCCCCCCTCGTCGGCCCGGTGCTCGCCACCGGACCCGCCGTTTGAGACAGCGATACCCTTTGCCAAGCACCTGTCTTCAGGGGCCGCGCTTCCCCCCGAACGAGGCCCCCGTGGAGTGACTCGAGCCCCGAGTCACTCCATTTTCTTGGCCCCGGTCCAGAAGCGTCTGTCCCGAATCGCTGACACGGACCTCCGATCCGGTCTATACTGGTCGATTGCGCGGTGCTTCACGCAGCAGTCAGGCAGGCATCGCGAGTTCACGACAGCCGACCAGGAGGACCGACATGGATGGCTCGTACGACCCCGTCGCCGAGAACGAAGAGAGCTACCTCGAAGTCGTCTTCGATCGTCGGCCGGAGTCGGAACTGGACGATCAGGAGACACTGAACGCGCCGCTCAGGGAACTCCATCTCCGACCCGCGATCTGCACCCGCGCCGACGCGTCGCTGCGGAAGGTGATCCGCCTCATGAAGGAGGGCGGAATCGGCTCGGTCCTCGTCGAGCGAGACGGTCGCCTGGCGGGCATCTTCACCGAGCGCGACATCTTGATGCGCGTGATCGGTGAGGACATCGATCTCGATCGGACTCCGGTGGGCGAGGTGATGAACGCGCAACCCGAGACCCTCGGACTGGGCGATGCGATCTCCTTCGCGATCAACATGATGAGCGACGGCGGCTACCGACACGTCCCGGTGACCGACAAGAAGGGCAAGCCGCTCCACGTCGTCTCGGTTCGCGACCTCGCGAGCTGGCTGGCCGAGTGCCATCCGGA
>JBFIHP010000306.1:0-4826 GCA_041601735.1 Planctomycetota bacterium
CACCGCGAAGACGGCGATTTCCTGCTGCACTGGACCTCGGCCGCCGGGCGCCCGCGTTCGGGCTTCCACGTCCTGGTGCCGGCCTGGTCGCTGGGCGAGGCCGCGTCGATCGGGCTCGAGGACCTGAAGCCGGAGCCCCCGGTCGAGGACGAGGAGCCCGCGCAGGACGGCGACGAAGGGTCGGAAAAGGACTGATCCGCGCCACCGTTCCCGGCGCTGCAACAGGAGCGCCGGCCTGACCGGACGGCGTTCGAGGTCAGCGCGGCGCCCCTCCCGCATCGAGGGCGCGTCGGCGCGAAGAAGGCCGCTCTGTCAGAGCGGCGCTCCTGCCGGAGCTACCGGCCGGCTTGGTCCTCGGGCGGCTGCTTCTTCGGCGCCGTCTTCTTCTTGCTCGCCTTCTTCTTGGTCGTCTTCTTCTTGGCGGTCTTCTTGGTGGTCTTCTTCTTCGTGGTCTTCTTCTTCGCCGCCTTCTTGCGCGGGGCGCGCGGCGGGAATTCCCACTTCAGACCGCCCTCGGCATCGAAGAAGAGCATGGCCGAGAAGGGCCGGCCGCGCTTCGAGATGAAGCCCTCGATGAGGTCGGTCTTCGACTCCGGGCCCGCGAGCATCTTCTTCACCTGCGCCGGCGGCAGCTCGCGCATGAGGAGCTTCTTGGACAGCCGGAACTTGCACTTCTCGCTCGCGCAGACGTAACCCGCGCCCTGGGCCTGGACCTCGCTCGCGCACTTCGGGCACTTGCCCATGGGCGTGCCGTCATCGACCTGGGCCTCGGGCTTCAGCTCGTGCTGCTCGAACTCGACGTTGCCCTCGGGCTGCAGGAGGATCTGGCCCTCGTCGCTGAGCTTCATCTTGCAAGGGGCCCGGGGCCGCTCGAAACCGGTGAAGGGACCGATGAAGGGGTCCTCGTCGTTCATCTTCTCGCCCAGTCGGGCGAGCACCTCGGGGAAGACGTGCTTGCCGCCGGCGTCCTTGTGGATACGGACCCCGCAGTCCTCCTGATCGGCGCAGAAGTAGGAGTAGGCCTTCTCCTCGATGGGCTTGCCGCACTTCGGACAGCGCAGCGGCACGGGGTGGTCCTTGGCGAGGATGGCCGAGCCCTCCTCCGCGTCCCGGACCTTGTCCACCATCTCCTGCACGAAGACACGAATCTCCTTCATGAAGACCTCGGCGTCGTACTCGCCGTCCATCACCTGATTGAGGCGCTTCTCCCAGGTGCCGGTCATGTCCGGCTTGGCGAGGGCGTCGAGCTCGAGGTTGCGCACGATCCGCACCAGGGTCGAACCCAGGGCCGTCGGCACGAGGGTCCGACCCTCGCGACGGGCGAGCCTCTTGAAGATCAGATCCTCGACGATGGCGGCGCGGGTCGCCGGCGTGCCGATGCCGATCTCCTTCAAGGCCTCGGCCTCGGCCTCGTCCTCGACGTGCTTGCCGCAGGTCTCCATCTCGGCGACGAGCGTGCCGTCGTTGAAGCGGGCCGGCGGCGAGGTGGCCTTCTCGGCCAGCTCGGGCTCGACACAGAGCGCGCGGCCGTCGGGACCGGCCTCCGGGAATGGGCTGTCGTCGGCGGCGATCGGCTCGGCGGCGCGCCAGCCGGCCCGGGTCAGCTTGCGGGCGGTCGATTTGAAGACCTCGCCCTCGACGGTGGTCTTGCGGGTCGTCGTCTCGCGCTCGGCGGAAGGCATGAAGGCGGCGAAGAAGCGGCGGACGATCAGATCGTAGAGCTTCTTCTCGTCGTCGCGCAGGCTCTTCGGGACCTCGCCGGTCGGGATGAGCGCAAAGTGATCGCTGACCTTCTTGTCGTCGAAGACCATGCCCTTCTTCTCGCTGTCCGGGCGATCGGCGTGGGGGACGGCCTTCAGCAGCTGTCGATAGTCGCTGCCGGCGCCGGCGAGGCGCGCCATGATCTTCGGGACCTCGGCGCGGTAGTCCTGCGGCAGGTAGCGGGATCCGGTACGCGGATAGGTGATCGCCTTCTTCTTCTCGTAGAGCGACTGGGCGATCGACAGCGTGCGCTTCAGGGTGAAACCGAAGGCCGAGCTCGCGCGGCGCTGCAGCTGGGTGAGATCGAAGAGCTGCGGCGGCTTCTCCTTGGAGTTCCGCACGGTATCCTCGATCTGACCGACCTTGCCGGCCACCTTGCGCCGCAGCTCCTCGGCCTTCTTGCCGTCGAGGATGCGGTCCGTGGCCTTGCCCTCGGCGTCCTTGCCCGACCACTGCGAGACGTACTGGTTCTTCTCCTGGCCCGATCCCGCGGGATCAACGTCGAAGGTGGCGTAGAGCTCCCAGTAGGAGACCGGAGTGAAGTTGTCGATCTCGCGCTCGCGATCGACCAGGAAGGCGAGAGTCGGGGTCTTGACCCGACCCACCGCCAGGCTCACCCGGTTCTTGCCGCCGAGGAAGCGCTTGGTCAGCGCCCGGGTGCCGTTCATGCCCACCAGCCAGTCGGCCTGATCGCGGCAGAAGGCGGCGTCGCGCAGGGCCTTCATCTCGGCCTCGGGACGCAGCTGCCCGAAGGCCTCGAGGATGGAATCCGTGGTCATCGACTGGAGCCAGAGCCGCTCGACCCCCTTCTCCGCCACCTTCTTCCGCTTGCCTCGGGCGTGGTCGAAGATCAGGTTGAAGATCAGCTCGCCCTCACGGCCGGCGTCGCAGCCGTTCACGATCTCGGTCACGTCGTCGCGGCGAATCAGCGCCACGAGGTTGGAGAGCAGCTTCTTGTTCTTGGCGTTGTCGCCCCGCGGCACATAGACGAAGGACTCCGGGATGATCGGCAAGGCCTTGAGGCTCCAGAACTTCCATTCCTTCTGGTAGCTCCCCGGGTCCTGGCCCTCGAGCAGATGGCCCGAAGCCCATGCGATGATCTTGTCGTCGCTCTCGTAGTGGAGTTCGTGCTTCTCGAAGCGACGACCCTGGGCGTCCCTGGAGTCCGACTTCTGCCCGAAGACCCGGGCGAAATCGTCCGCGACGGACTTCTTCTCGGTGATGATCAGCGTCTTGGCCATGGTGCTCCGGCGTCAGCTCTGGGTCCTGGTCCGACCGCGGCCAATCGCCTCCGGCCCGACGGGAGCAACATAGGGCTTGAAGAACAAAAATCAAATCGCCCCGAGGCTCGACGGCTTTTCCGGTCCTACGGACCGGAGATTATCTGGATTTCCCGATCGTGCCCTCGAAGAGGTCGAGGATCCGCTGGTACTCGTCGGCCCAGGAGGCCGCGTCGCGAAATCCGTGGGGCTCCGCGGGGTAGAGCGCCAGCTCCCAGCCGGTCTTCCTGAGCTCGATCAGGCGCTGGACGAGGCGGATCGAGTCCTGGGGCTGGACGTTGTCGTCCTCGAGGCCGTGGCAGATGAGCAGGCGATCCCGCAGACCCTCGGCGAACCAGATCGGGGAGGAGCGCTCGAAGGCCTCCGGGTCCTCCTGGGGCGTGTTCAGGATGTTCGAGGTGTAGCCGTGGTTGTAGTGGGCCCAGTCGGTCACCGGCCGGAGCGCGGCCCCCGCGGCGAAGACGCCCGGGTGTTTGAAGAGCGCCATGAGCGTGATGAAGCCGCCGTAGCTGCCGCCGTAGATGCCGATCCGCTCGGCATCGACCCCCTGTTCGGCGACCAGCCAGTTCGCCGCATCGACCTGGTCCTCGAGGTCGCGGCCGCCCATGTGGCGGTAGATCGCCGTGCGCCAGTCGCGGCCGTAGCCGGCCGAACCGCGGTAATCGACGTCGATCACGACGTAGCCCCGCTCGACCAGCAGGTTGTGGAACAGATACTCGCGGTAGTAGCGCGACCAGCCGCGCACGACGTTCTGGAGGTAGCCCGCCCCGTGGACGAAGATCACCGCAGGCGCCCCCGGCTCGAGATCCTTCGGCCGATAGAGTCGCGCCGGAACCATCACGCCGTCGCTCGCCTCGAACTCGATGAACTCGGGCTCGATCCAGTCCCGGGACTTGAAGGCCGGTGAGGGCGAGTCGGTCAGGGTGACCGGTGGCGGCCCGGCCGTCCCCCAGCGCGGCGTCGCGTCGAGGGGGTTCGCGACCAGCCGGAGCTCGGGCGGCCGGGTCGCCGTCGATTCCAGCAGCGCCAGGAAGCGACCTCGGGGAGACCGGACCGCGGAGACCCAGGGGCCATCCAGGAGCTTCCGGACCCGCCCGGCCTGATCGATCTCGAAGAGGTCGCGACGATGCGGACTCTCGCGGGTCGCCTGGATCAGGAAGCTCTCCGATGACCCCGCCGGAACGGGGCCGGCGCCGAGGTCGTTGCGCTGGACGATCAGGTCGTCGATGAGCCAGTCGCCGGAGCTGAGCTGCTCGATTTCGCCGGCGATGGTCCTCTCGAGGTAGAGGTGATTGAAGCCCGACCGTTCGCTGGTGAACCAGAAGCGACCGTCGGCGAGGAAGCCCCGATCGTCGCCGACGTGGCGGACCCAGGCCTCGTCCTCGACGTCGTGAAGGAGTCGGAGGCCGCCGTCGCGGGCGACCTCGACCAGCGCCGCCCGCTTGTTGTCGCGAGCGCGGAAGAGGAGGACGGCGCGCGAGGAGTCCGGCGCGAACCCGGCGCTGCGGATCGAGAAGGGGCCCTTTCCGAGGACGGCCTCGATGTCGATCTCGATCTCCCGGCCGCTCGTCGCGTCGAGCAGCGCGACTCGGCTCTCGAAGGCGTCGTCGCCCACCTTGGGCCGGGCGTCGAAGGTGGTCACGTAGCCGTCGTCCGCCAGGTAGCGCGGCATCTTGGTCGCGGTCGTGCCGCCCGACTTCGACAACAGGACGAGCACGCGGGCGAGATCGTCGGAGGCCTCGAGCCGGGAGACGCGAAAGCCCTTCGGCGGCGCGAACGAGACGA
>JBFIHP010000307.1:0-4821 GCA_041601735.1 Planctomycetota bacterium
GACGGCCTTCGGGTGGGCGGAATCGAGGGTCTTGCGCCACCAGGCTCGGGAGTCCTGCTCCGTGAAGGGCAGGACGAAGCTCACGGCCTCGTTCGAGGCGACGGCCCGGGTCAGCAGGCGGGCAAGAGCGGCGAGGTCGCGCTCGGCGACCGGTCGGGTCAGGACTTCGATCACGGCTGCGGCTCGATCGAACTTGAACGACACCCGTCGATCCCGGACCGACGAGGGCGGCGATCAGCGCTGGTTGGCGCGGGCCTGCATGATGCTGGCCCGGGGAATGCGGACGAGGTCGCGGACCAGGCCGACGCGATTCAGGATCGAGAGCAGCCACTTGGTCGGGTCGTACTGATACCAGCGCACGCCGTTGCGGTAGTCGCGCTGAAAGCGGTGGTGGAAGTTGTGATAGCCCTCGCCGAGGGTCAGCAGCGCCACCCAGAAGTTGTCGCGGGCCGACTGCGTCTTCGAGTAGGGCCGGCTGCCGAAGGTGTGGGCGAAGGAGTTCACCGACCAGGTGGCGTGCCAGGTCATGACGATGCGCAGGGCGCCCGCGACCAGGAAGGCGCCGAGGGGATCGCCCCAGAGGAGACCGAGCAGGGCCGGGAAGGCCAGACCGAAGCCGAGCGCGAGCGGCAGCCAGAAGCGGTGCTGGAAGCGCATCAGGGGATCGGCCTCGAGGTCCTTGGGGAACTCGTAGGGGCCTGCCTTCGAGACGACCCAGCCGACGTGCGCCCACCAGAAGCCGTGGACCACGCTGTAGGGATCCTGCTCCTCGTCGGAGTAACGATGGTGGATGCGATGCTCGGCGGACCAGAGCAGGGCCGAGCGCTGGAAGGAGGCCGCGCCGAAGATCAGGAGGAGCAGACGGACGGGCCAGGTCGCCTGGTAGCTCCGGTGAGCGAAGAGCCGGTGGTAGCCGGCGGTGATCGAGAGGCCGCAGGCGAGGTACATGAGCCCGCCGGCCAGCACGGTCCACCACGAGAAGGCGAAGATGAGGTGGAGGACGCCGAAGACCGCGAGGACGTGAAGTCCCGCGACGAAGGCGACCGCGACCGAATCGATCGAGCTGCCGCGCGCCTTGGGCGCTTCGATGGTATGGCGGTCGGTTCCGCTCACGGGTTCCCCTTTTGGCCGCCGAGTATAAAGAAAGCGCCGGCCCGTACCAGATGGTCCGGGCCGGCGCGATCGTTCAGCGGATCACCAGCGGTCGTTGCTGCGACCACCACCACGGCTGCCGCCGCCACCACCGCCACCGGCGCGGTTCTCGCGGGGCTTGGCGATGTTGACGGTCAGGCGGCGACCACCGGCCTCGGTGCCGTCGAGGCCCTTGACGGCCGCATCGGCCTCCTCGGCGGTGGACATCTCGACGAAGCCGAAGCCCCGGGGACGACCGGTGTCACGGTCGGTGACCAGGTTGACGGACTCGACCTTGCCGAAGGCGGCGAAGGCGGTCTCGATCTCGGACTGGGTGGCTTCGAAGGACAGGTTGCCGACGTAAAGCTTGTTCTGCATGAGTACTCTCTTGGTATCAGATCCGGCTCTGAAGTCCGGAATTCCAGGTTTGACCGTCACGACGCAAACAACGCGCGGACGGGAATCGACCGGAAACGTACGCTCGAGAGAAGAGAGGCTTGGTGGGCGAGATGCGGGCGCTTGGGGCACCCCAGAAGGCTTGCACGAAGTCGAGTCTCCGGGAGCGCGCCGGTCGGTGGCCGCAAACTCCCACGTGTCGAACGTCTCAAGGACAGCGACGATCACCGGGTGATCATCGAATCTCTCGCTGAGACCGGATTCAGACCATCCTGGACAAGACTCGAAGAGCTCGTCGAGAAGAGGCAAAGGCGCGCCCCCCTTGCGGGTGGCACCGCTGCGAGGTCTTCAACGGGAAGACCAGGCAATCCTGGCGAGGCGGAGAAGCCTAACCCTCCGGCGACGAGGGCCGCAAGGGCAAAGCGCGGGACCGGCCCCGAGCCGGTGCGCGACGGAGCGTCCGGAAGGGATCAGAAGCCCTCGGATCGGCTCGGGGACCGCGTTCAGGTCCTCGCGCGTCGGGCGAAGAAGAGCGTGTCCTCCTTCTGGACGTCCACGAGATCGTTCCACCAGGAGACCTCTTCGACCACGACCCGATCGAAAACCCGGCCGAGGAGGACCTCCAGATCTTCGCTGGGATAGGTGGACCAGAGCCCGAGGACCCCGCCCGGACGGAGCTGTTCGCGGGTCCTCTCCAGGCCCGCCCGGGTGTAGAAGGCGGCATTCGCGGCGTCGAGGAGCTCGTCCGGGGCGTGATCGACGTCGAGGAGGATCAGATCGACGGGCTCGAGCGGGCGGTCCTCGTCGAGCAGGCGCGCGAAGACGTCGTCCTGCCGGAGCGTGAAGCGCGGGTCGCTCCGCAGCCGCTCCGAGTCCGGAATCCAGCCCTCGTCGAGCCAGCGCATGACCTGCGGAAGGAACTCCACCACCTCGAGCGAACGGACCCGGGCGTCCTTCAGGGCCTCGAGCGCCGTGAAACCGAGCCCCAGCCCCCCCACCAGGACGTCGAGATCCCCGGCCCCCTCGTGCAGGGCGAGGCCCCGGCTCGACAGCGCCCGCTCGGATTCGGTGTGGTAGCTGCTCATCAGGAAGACGTGGTCGAGGGTGACCTCGGTGACGACCACGCCCGGTCGCGAGACCAGCTCGCGCCGCCGCAGGCAGAGCAGCCCGAGGCTCGTTTCCTGATAGTCGAGGAGTTCGATCATGAACGGCCTCCGGGTTCCGGGGGGCCCGGGGGGCGAGGTCCCGGGCACGAGGTCGTGCCCCGGAGCCTAGCGCTCGCGCGAGAGGACGTCAATGAAGCCGAGCGGCCCGACTCACTTCGCGCCGATGGCGTAGTTGGCGATGATGATCGTGCGCAGGAACCAGTCCTGCTCCGCGGTCTGCAGCCGGAGCGAGGGCGCCGTGACCAGCAGGAAGGGGCGATTCGTCTTCCACTCCCAGCGTTCCGCGTTGCCCTTGGCGGCGGTGAAGTTGCGCGCCTCGTCGATGGCGGCATAGCCGAACTCGCGGCGACCGGTGAAGGGATCGATGAACTGGAAGCTGAACCCCTTCTCGTTCTCACGCAGGTCCTCCTGCACCTCGACCACGGTGACGAAGTGGCCGGAGAGCCCGGTCCAGAGGTACTTCTCCTCCTTCTCGTTCCACTGCGGCGCGAAGGAGCGAAAGGAGAGGATGAGGGGAACGCCCTGGTCGAGCGACTTCCTGAAGGTCGCGTGCACTCGATGCAGATGCGCGTCGAGGGTCTCGGCATTGCCGCGGTCGAGGAAACCGCTCGCGAGCTCGACCTTCGTGTGCTCCTTCAGGATCAGGTTGCTGAAGACACCGAGGTCGGTGCAGGACATGCCCTCCTTCTCGACGAAGAGGGTCTTGCCCGGATAGGAGATCGAGGGCTTCTTGCCCACCGTGGCGATCAGCTTCTCCACCTTCTCGACGAGGGACTCGCCCGCCAGCTCGTTCAGGACGGTCCGCAGCTCCGGCTTGCCCTGCGAGAGCATGTTGACGAAGGCGCAGGGCCCGCAGGCCCAGGCGCCGACCTCCTTCTGGGGCAGGATCTCCTGCGCGGGGAGCGTGAGGGTGAAGACGAGGGCGAGGAGCAGGCTGCGCATGATCGAGACTCCGGAACCACGGGGCGCGGTCGAAGCGCGATCCTATCGGGCGCGGCCGCGATTGACGAGTACGGCCGCCGGCAGGCCCTCGACGATCAGGCCGGGTCGGCGGGCATGAATCCGTCCTCGACCCGGCTCATGTCCGCGATTCCGGGATCTCCGCCCCCGAAGCATCGAGATCGCGGACCGCGATCTCGAAGCGGCGCATGAGCCCCATGAGCAGGAAGAAGTTGACCAGGCTCAGGATCAGCATGCCGATCGCCAGGGGCGCGATCAGCACGAAGCCGGCGCTCAGCAGGACCGGCAAGAAGAGCGAGAGCCCGAAGAGGTCGAGGCCGAGGTTGAGCGCGCGCCGGAAGCGGGTCTTGCCCTCGAGGTCGGGGTCGGGGACGGCGCGGGCCAGCTCGACGAGCAGGCCGAGGAAGCGCCAGAAGAAGAAGGCCTGCAGGACGAGGAGGCTCATGTTGACCGCACTGACGAGGTGATCCGGCAGCAGGGTCGCGCCGGTCTGCGGATGACTGATCTCGACCAGGGTGAGGAGCGACAGACCCAGCAGGAGATGACCGAGCTTCCTCAGGCGCGTGAAGGCGGCGGGAGCGAGTTGCCCGAGATCGCGCAGGACGGTGGAGAAGATCGCCCAGCCGGCGAAGTCCGGCAGGAGATCGACGCCGACACCGTCGATGGTGACCTTGAAGTCGATCACGAAGATGAAGGCCCAGAAGGCCCGACCGAAGGCCGCGGCCATGAGGTCGGGCTCGATTCGATCCCGCTCGACGATCTCGTTCATCCCTCGACCCTCCGGCCTCGAGCATGCGGCCGCGACCGGATCGCGGCAAGCCCGGACGGTCCCTTCGCGCGGCGAGGGCGATGATTCCCGGGATGAGAAAGGGCCCGCCGTCCGCAGACGGCGGGCCCTCGAGATCGAGACGGTCCGGGCGCGATCAGGGGCAGCCGATCGTGGCGACCACACCGTTCGAGAAGTAGTCGGGGTGCGGCGGGAAGATGAAGGGGCCCGGAAAGTCCGGCGTGGCGCAGATGCGGCCCTGGAAGACCACCTGGTAGCCGAGCCAGGCGAGCGGCACGGTGTCGGTGCTGGTGTAGCACCAGTCGCCGTTCGCGTCGGTGAAGAAGCCGGCCACCAGGAAGAGGTTCGTGGCCTGGTTCAGCACGTCCACGTAGAAGGTGC
>JBFIHP010000308.1:0-4821 GCA_041601735.1 Planctomycetota bacterium
GGTCGAACGGGCCAGCCGAGGACCTCGTGGCTCGAGCCGATCGAGCGGGCCAGGCTGGCCACGGCGATCCGGTAGTCCACGAGGGCTCGCAGATACTGGCTGGAACGCTGTTCGAGATCGCTCGCCACCTGCAGGACCTGGAAATTGGTCGTGACCTTGCTCTCGAGCTTGATCTGCTCGTTGCGCAGCTCTTCGCTCTTCAGCTCCATCGCCTTGCGCGTGGAGTCGATCGTCTTCTCGGCCACCTTCGCATTGCGGTAGGCGCGGCGCACCTCATCGACGGCGCCGATCTGGAGATCGCGGTAGCTCATCAGGGCCTGGTCACGCTGGAGCCGCGACCGCGCCAGCCGGGAGCGCGCCGCGCGATTGCCGAGCGGCACCTCCAGCGAAAGGCCGATGCTCCAGGTCTCGGCGCCGGTCGTACCGAAGGAATCGACGAAGGAGTCACCGTAGGACTCGGAGAGGCCGGTCCAGCTCACCTGACCCGTGATGTCGAACTTGGGCATCGACTCGTTGTCGGCGACGGCGACGGCGATGTCCTGACGGCGCAACCCGATCCGGGCCTCGGCGAGATCGGGACGCTCCTCGAGAGCGGTATCGATCAGCTCCTCGAGCGGAGGCAGCTCCAGGATCTCCTCGAAGAGGCCGTCCGAGGGGTCGATCACGACGTCCCAGTCCGCCTGTTCGCGGAAGGGCATGATGAGGCGACGCAGGCGATCCGCCTCGTCCTTGATGGCGTTCTCGGCGACGATGACGTCGGTGACGCGATCGGCGACGCCGGACTCGGCGGCGGCGATCTCGATCGGCGCGAACACGCCGGTCTCCACCTTGACCTGGTTGATCTCGAGCAGACGCTGCGCCACCTCGAGCGAGCGCTTCTTCACCTCGAGATCCCAGAGCGTGAAGACGTAGTTCCAGTAGGCGCCGTGCACGGCCTCGATGGTGCCGAGGACGTCGAGTCGAAAGCGCTGCCGTGACTGGGCCTCGGCGTAGCGCGCGATGCGGATGTTGGCGTAGTTGTACTGCAGCCAGGCATTCCTGAGGATCGGCTGGGTCAGCGTCGCCGAGGTCGATGTCTGGTAGGTCGGGTTCAGGAGTCCGCCGGCCGCGCGATCGCGATAGTCGCTGCGGATCTGCAGATCGTAGGTCGCGCCGGTCGGAAAGATGCCCGAGACGCTCGACGTCCAGTTGGCCGAGTCGGTCTTGTCGTTGACGATGGTCTGGAAGAACTCGGGACTGCCGTCGGGGTTGAGATTCCCGGTGGGGAAGATCTGCGGGAAGATCACCTCGCTGGTGCCGTAGCTGCCGCTCAGGTTGAAGACCGGCTCGAAGCGCGCCTCGGCCTCGCTGATCTGGGTCCGATCGATGAGGTGGTTGTAGTAGGCGACCTTGAGGCCGCTGTTGTAGGTGGTCGCGAGGCGCGCCGCCTGGGCGACGCCCAACTCCATGCGTATGGCGTCCGCAGGCGCGACGAGCCTGGGCGTCTGGCGCGAGGCGCGGGCAGGGAGGAGATCGATGGGTTCGACCTTCTCCTGCGCCTGGAGCAGGGGCGCGAAGAGAAGGAGCGCGAGGCCGCGCAGAACGATGTGGACGGCACGCTGGCGAGCCATGAGTTCGATCTCCCCGGATCTTCCGCCACGCCGGGCCTGAGGGGCTCGTGCGCGTTCCGGGAGGTTAGCAGCCTCGCCCCGGACCATCAATCGAGGGCTTCGGGCGGCCCTGGCGGTGACGCTCAGCGACCCCAGCGTTTGCGCCTCGCGGCGCGCTCGGCGGCCAGCTTCTTGCCGAAGTCCTCGCCGCGCACCCGGGTGACGAAGCGGCGCAGTTCGGGATCGGCGCCGGGTCGCTTGCGCAGGCGCTCGTCGAAGTCCTTCACCGCGAGGGCGGCCTCGGCGGTGTTGATCGCCACCAGGGCGACGAGTGCGTCGCGCTGGAGCTCGACGGTGTCGAGGATCCGCAGAAGGAGCGGGACGCTGCGCATGGGTGCGATCTTGCCGATCGCGACGACCGCGGCGCGCCGGGTCTCCATGTCGTCGGACCGCAGCGCCAGCTCCTCGAGGCGGGCCAGACCGGCGCCGGATTCGAGTTCGCCGAGCAGGTGGGCGGCGTGACGGCGGACCTCGGGCGCGGGATCGTCGAGGCAGCGCGCGAGATAGGGAGCGAAGCGGAGCTTGAAGACCTCGGCGGCATCGTCGAGGAAGCCCAGACGATCCCCGATGTCGCCACCTCGCTCGAAACGAGCGAGGTCGGCCATGAACGAGCGGCGCGTCTCGTCATCGGGAAAGGCGAGGTTGCCCCGCGTCCAGGCGAGCGCCTTGCCCTCCTCGATGAGCTGGAGGGTCTCGCGCAGGATCGCCTGCTCGCGCGGCGGCAGATCGGAGGAGTCCCGATCGCGAAGATCGATCAGCTCCTGCGCATCGAAGATGCCGGGCCGGGCGCTCGCCAGGGCGCGCAGTTCGCGGACGACGATCCGCTTGATCCAGATGTTGTCGGTGGGCAGGTGGTCGAGGGCGAGACGCTTCACGCGCCGCTCGAGGGCGACGGAATCGTCGGCCGCGAGCAGCTTCAGAAAACCGGCGAGGAAGTCGACGCGCTCGCGGCCGCCCTTCTCCGGCAGGTCCACGAAGTCGATGAGCGCCTGGAAGTAGCCGTCTCCGCGCGCCTCGAGGAAGAGGAGCTTCGGGAGTTCGGAGAAGGCGAGGATCTCGCGGCCGGCGCCGACAACGAGCACGCGGTCCGCGGGCGCGCCCTTCAGCTTGCGACTGATCTCGAAGGTGAGAAGGCGGTCGCGGGTGGGGAGGGTCGATTGGGCGACGATGCGCCCCACCCCGATCTCGGCGGCCCTCGAAAGCAGGGCCTCGTCCAGCCAGGGTCGATAGGGCTCCTGAGCCGGGAGGGCGACCCCGAGCAGGCCGATGATCAGAAGGAGTGTCGGGTGGATGCGAAGCAAGAGCGGAGCCCATCAACGAAAACCGGGAGGCATGTAGCCTCCCAGCTTATACGGGATCGCTCCGTGGGAAAGTTTCGAAGCGGGGCTTCGCGGCGAGGAGCGCCGCGAGAAGGGGTCTCAGGAGGCGCGAGCCTTGGCGGCGCGCTCCATGGCCTGGCGCTCGAGGACCTTCTCGTTGTGGATCGCGATGAAGCGCTTGCACTCGCCGAGGGTCCCCATGAAGATGTCGTCATCCCCCTCGAAGACCTGGTAGAAGCGGACGCCCTGCATCGAAAGCGCGTACTTGATGATCATGTCGTTCCTCGCAGACGTGGTCGTTACGGACCTCACTTCGCAAGGATCGTGCCCGGGGCCACCCGAGCCTGAGGCGAAATGATCATGCAGGGGGGCGACTGCTTCAAGCATCTGTCATCAAAGAGCTTGTGATATTGAAGCAGGCCCGGGCGATCGCGCCGGGGCCCGCTGTCGCCCGGCTCGGCCCGCAGGCCCGTTGACGTTTTCGTGCACCCGGGAGCCTCCGGGCTGACATCCCGGTTCAGCGGATCGGGCTCAGCGCCGCTCCTCGAAGGGATCGCGCTCGGGCGCCGCCTCCTCCTCGGGGACCTCGCCGGGAAGGGCGCCGAGGCCGTCCCGCCGCGGGATGCTCAGGTCGAAGACCTCGCCTTCCGGCAGGAGGTCGCCGTCCTGCTCCTGCATCCGGCGCTCGTCGGCGCGGCTGCCCTGATCGATCGAGGCGATGGTCAGGATGCTGAGAACGAGTCCCACGCCGAGGGCGAGGGCAAGCTGGCTGGTCAGGCGAAAGGCGAGAGAACCGGCGGCCAGCTCGCTCCAGCAGTCACAGAAACGCTGCCAGCGCGCGGCCAGGAGGGTCGCGAAGGAGGCGCGTCGCTTGCGGGCGAGGACATCCTCGGTCACCAGGCCGAGGAGCATCTTGTGCACGGCCGCGCGATGCGCGGCGCTCGGCTCGATCTCGTCGAGCACCTCGCGACGATAGCCGTCGAGCAGCCCGGAGAGATCGGCGCGCTCCCGATCCAGCTCGTTCTCCCGCGCGGAATCGAATGTCTCGTTCACGTCCATCTCAGTTCATCTCCTTGCCCAGGAGATCACGAAGCCTCCGCACGGCATTGAACATGCGCGACTTCACGGTTCCAACGGGAATGTCGAGGATCTCGGCCACGTCCTGATAGCGCAGGCCCTGGAACTCGGCGAGGATGAAGACCTCCCGCTGGCTCGAAGGCAGACGAGCGAGCGCGTCCTCGATGATCGTTCGCAACTCTCGACCCGAGAGCTTGGCGACCGGGGTCCGCTCCTCGCCCGGCAGGCTGCCGGCGAGACCGGGCGCGTCGGCATCCTCTCCCGCATCGATCGAGAGCATGGGCCCCTGTTTGCGTCGCGAGCGGTAGACGTCGATCCAGTGGTTGCGGGCGACCCGGAGCAGATAGGTCTTGAAGCGGGCGCGGACCTCGTAGTCGGCGCGGGCCTTGAAGACCTTGCGCCAGACCTCCTGGGTGCAGTCCTCGGCCAGCTGCCGGTCCGGATGCTGGGCATAGAAGAACTGGATGAGCCCCTTCTGATGCCGCTCGACCAGGGTCGCGAAGGCGTTGTAGTCGCCCCGCTTGAAGGCCAGCATCAGGCGGGCATCGTCGTCGATCTCGATGTCCTGGTCCCGTCTCATGTCTTCATGGAACGCCGGGCGGCCCTTCCGGTTCAAGAACTCAGGGAATTCTCTCGAGATCGAGGACGACCCGGACGAGACGCCCCGCGGCCGGCCTGACCGTGCGCTCGGCCGGCAGGAAACCCGCCTTTTCGGCCCGGATCCGGCAGTTCTCACCGGGAAGGAGCAGGAGGCGCCGGGCGCCGCCCGGGGACAC
>JBFIHP010000309.1:0-4815 GCA_041601735.1 Planctomycetota bacterium
GCCGCAGATCGCGGCCCAGGCCGATCGGCAGCTCAAGATCGACAAGGAGGTCGCCCGGGGCAGGACCCGCGCGGAGATCCGGGAGGTTCGCGACGAGGACCGCATCGCCGAACTGGCGGCGATGCTCGGCGGCGGCGACGAGAAGCTCGCCCGGCAGCAGGCGCGCAAGCTGCTGGAGGATGCCGGCGGCAACCGGGCCGTCGCCGAGGGCGCCTCGTGACCCGCTTCCTCGAACTCGGTCCGCAGGCGCGACGCATGGTCTGGGGCGGCTCGCGCCTCGGTCTCGAACTCGGCCTCGCTCCCGACCCCGCTCTCGACCCGGTCGGCGAGGTCCTCGATGCCTCGGGACTCGAGAGCATGCCCTCTCCGGTCATCGGGGCGGGCGGCCTCGGCCTCGACCGACTCACGGCCGAGGAGCCGGCGAGCATCCTCGGCAGCTCGGCTCCGCTCGAGCCGCGCTTCCCGCTGCTGGTGAAGCGGATCGATGCCCGTCAACGACTCTCGGTGCAGGTGCACCCGGACGACGAGACCGCGCTCCGGCTCGAAGGTGCTCCGAACGGCAAGAGCGAGGCCTGGGTCATCCTCGAGGCCGAACCCGGCGCGGTGATCCACCTCGGCCTGCGCGACGGTGTCGGGCGCGACGACTTCGCCGCCGCGATCCGGAGCGGCCGGGCGCTGGACCTGATGCGCGAGATCGAGGTGACGGCGGGCGACGTCTTCACGGTCCCTGCGGGCTGCGCCCATGCCATCGGCGCCGGAATCTACCTCTTCGAGGTGCAGCAGCCCTCCGACCTCACCTACCGGCTCTACGACTACGACCGCGTCGCCGCGGACGGCAAGAAGCGGCGCCTCGACGTCGAGAAGGGCATCGCCGCGACGAAACCCGACCTGCGACCGGAGCGACAACGTCCCGAACTCCTGGTCGAGGAAGGCGCCTCGCGGCTCTGGCGGCTCTGCCGGCTCGGCTCCTTCGCCATCGAGCGCTGGGACCTCGAGGGTCGGATCGAAATCCCGGACGAGGGCCTGGTCGTCGCGCATGCTCTCCGTGGCGCCTGCCACCTCGAATGCGGCGCCGATCGCGGCGTCGTCCGGCCCGGGGGGACGGTGCTGGTCGCGGCCCGGAATCGCGCGGAACCGCTGCTCGCCTCCGGAACCGCGCGCATCCTCGCGGCGCGGTCGCTTCGATCCGCCGTCTGAGGGCTCCAGGGCCCGCCGGGGCCGCAATCCCGACCCGAGCCTTGATGACGCCGGGCTTTGACGGAATCATCTCCCCTCATTCCCAGCGGTCGAGATCCATCATGGCGAAGCAGAGACTCCACAAATTCCTGGCGGCGGCCGGCGTCGGTTCGCGCCGTCGTTGCGAGGAACTCATCGCCGAGGGCCGCGTGATGGTCGACGGCGTCGAGGTCCGCGAGATGGGCGTGGTCGTCGATCCCGACAGCCAGGTCATCCGCTTCGACGACGAGGTGGTCACGGCCGAGAAGCCGGTTCACTTCGTCGTCCACAAGCCGGTCGGTTACCTCTGCACCAGCTCCGACGACTGGGGCCGCAAGACCGTGATCTCGCTGGTCAAGGACCGGCATCGCCGCCGGCTCTTCACGGTCGGCCGCCTCGACGAGGACTCCGAGGGTCTCATCTTCGTCACCAACGACGGCGACTTCGCCAACAAGGTGGCGCACCCGCGCTACGGCCTCGAGAAGACCTACGAGCTGAAGCTCCACGGCTACCTCGACGACGACCAGCTCGATCGGGTTCGCAAGGGGGTGTGGCTCTCGACCGGCAAGTCACAGCCGATGTTCGTCCGCATCCTCAAGCGTTCGAAGCAGTACACGCACGTGCGAGTGCAGCTCAACGAGGGCAAGAACCGCGAGCTGCGCCGCATCTTCGCCAAGGTGGGGCACGCCGTGGGTCGACTCGTTCGCACACGGATCGGTCCGATGGAGCTGCGCGGACTGAAGAAGGGGCTCAGCCGCCGTATCGGCAAGGCCGAGGTCGAGGCGATCCTGGCCGCCTGCGAGAGCAACAAGAGCGAGGGCGACGCGCGGACCAAGGGCCTGCGCAGCAGCGACTCCGAGCGCTTCGCCGGCGAGAAGGCGAAGTCGAAGCCGGTCAAGCTGAGCAAGAAGGAAGCCGCGAGGAAGAAGAAGCGGGTCGTCGCGCTCGGGCGCTCCGAGGGCCGCCGCAGCCGCGCCGAAGAGGCGCAGGCGAAGAAGCGCGGGCCCGCCGCCGGCGGCAAGAAGAAACCCGCGCGCAAGAAGAGCGGTGTCGGCCCGAAGAAGTCCGGCTTCAAGAAGGCGCCGGCCGGCAAGAAGAAGGCGGGTCGCAAGAAGAAGGGGCGGTCCTGATCGCGCGGGGCCGGGAACCCGGCCGGCGAATCAGTAGCCGCGGTCCTGCTCGTCCGCGCTGCGTTCCTCGGCCTGCTCCAGCGATTCCTCGTTCAGGAAGTAGGGGAAGCTGACGGGGCGCTCGAGGAGAATCCGGAAACCCTGCGGACTCCGGCGCACGACCCAGAGCTTGGTTCGCCTGGTGTGACCGCGCTCGGCCGTCACCACGATCGAAAAGACCTGGGACTGCACGGTCAGGTAGGGCGCGATCGCGTTGTAGGTCTCCTGGTTGATGCCCTCGACCTTCTCGCGGAGCTCGTTGATCTGGGTGAAGGGCGCGCCGCCGGTCGGGTCCTCGGTCTCGTCCTCGCCCGAGAAGCTCCTCGTCTCGGAGAAGCGGTCTCCCGTGCGATCCTGCTCCTCGGCGTCGCGGGTCCGGAACTCGACGATCCGTTCGGCCAGGAAGGCCTCGGCCGGACCAAAGAGCGAGGACAGGACCGCGGTGTCGGCGGTGTTGATGTTGACCTGGAGGTCTGACCAGACGGTCAGGTAGCGCCAGAGTCCCGGAACGACGGTCTCTCCATCCTCGTCCACCTGATCCCACATCCTCTCGGGACCGAGTCCTCGCACGTAGAGCAGCTCGCTGACGTCGGTGAGCGTCCGGTCCTGCTTGGTCGGCGGCTTGGGGATGCCGTGATAGGGGCGATCCTCGTTGCGATCGAGGAAGGTCTCGAGCTCGCGCGCGATCTCGAGGCCGTCGGAGTAGGCGAGGTCCCAGTCGGAGTCGAGGCGGAAGTAGTCGATGAGATTGGCGAAGTTCTCGCGTCGTTTGCGCCGCTCCGGCTCGTCTTCGACCAGGAGGTTGTAGACGTTGTACTTCGCCGCCTCGTCGAAGGTCTCGATGTAGAGCCTCGTCTCGCGCTCGCTGTCGTCGCCGCCGTACTCCTCGCTCTCCTCCGCCACCAGGAACTCGTCGCCGGCGACGTCGGCCTCGATCAGCGCGGTATCGACGTAGAGCTCGAACCAGCTGTCGTTCTGGCTGTCGATCTCGGTCTTCTGGCGGTCCTCGCGAAGGCGGCCGAGCGCCCGCTCGAGGCCGGCGCGGCAGGCGACGTCGAGGCGGGCGTCCAGCTCGATGTTGTGGGCGATGAAGGCCTCGATGCGCGTGGTGTGGGCGACCTCGAAGCTGACGATCATCAGCAGGAGCGCCGCGATCAGCGCGAGGACCAGGGCGGAGCCGGATTGTTCGTGTCGCTTGGCGTTCATGGTCGTGCTCGGGCCTTCGACGCCGATCCCGGGGAGCTATTCCCGGATCCGCCGGCGAATCAGTTGCCCTCGTCGTCGACGTCCGGCGGCGCCGCCGGCGTGATCATCCTCCGGACCTCTCGGCTGGCGTCGATGATACGCGGAGTGATGAAGAAGATCAGGTTGCTCTGGATGACCTGCTTGGAGCGGCTCGAGAAGAAGAAGTTCAGGATCGGGATGTCGCCCAGCACCGGAACGCTGTTCTCGTTGGAGATCTCGGAGCGCTGCAGGAGACCGCCGATGATGGCCGTGTCCCCGTCGTAGACGTCCATCAGGGTGCTGGCGCGCCGCGTCGTGATGATCGGGTTGGTCACCGAGAAGTTGTCCGACTCGAATGTGGACTCGCCGGTGACGGCCTCGACGGCCGTGGTCAGGTTGATCCGCACCAGGTCGCGCCCCACCACCTTGGGCGTGATGTAGAGCTTGATTCCGACCTCCTTGAACTGCGTGCTGACGTTCGAGAGGCCGTTGGCGTTGAACTGCGGCGTGAAGAAAGGGATCTCCTGACCGGCCGTGATCTGCGCCGAATAGCCGTCCAGCACCCGCACGTGCGGCGCGTTCAGGAGGTCCGTTCGGGCGAAGAGCTGCAGGGCCCGGATCAGGAAGTCCATCTGGACGCCGTTCGAGACCGTGCCGAGATCGATCAGGAGCGGGAGATTGAGCGAGTTGGAGAGGTTCGAGAGCCCCGGAATGTCGGGCAGGCCGAGGGTGCTCGAGGCGCTGTTGAAGATCGACGTCGTGGGCTTCGATGGATCGGACTCCACCGAGTTGAACATGGAGTCGACGCCGAAGGCGAAGCTGTCGTTCTCGAGTACCTCGACGACCCGGATGCCGACCTCGATCTGCGGAATGCTCTTCTGGATGCCGACGATCACCTCGGTGACCATGTCGACGTCCTCGATCGGTCCGGTGAGCGAGATGGCCTCGAGGTTGATCTTGCCGGCCGCCGAGTACTTGCCGTTGTCGTCGAAGCGGCTCTGCTGGGGGAACTTGATGCCCTCCGACGCCACGACCCGCTTCTCGACGATGGCGGGGAGGCCGGCGATGAGCTGGAGGATGGGGTTGGACTCCTCGGCCCCGAACCAGATGACCCGGGTGACGTTGCCCTCGCCGAGATCGATGTCGGGGTAGTCCCAGTCGTCGAGGCCGCTCTCCGGGTCCATGAGGACGCCGTCGAGGTCGCGCA
>JBFIHP010000310.1:0-4752 GCA_041601735.1 Planctomycetota bacterium
CGTCACGCCGGGCCTTCCGCCCGGGCCGGTCGGGGCCTTCCAGACCCTGTTCTCCACCGGCAACGGCTTCTTCTTCGCCATCTCGAACGCCGTCGAGCTGACGATCATCTGAGACTCCGGGCTCGTCGATCGAGGAGAGGGGGGCGGTCGCATGGCGCGGCCGCCCCTTCTTCGTCTCTCCTCGCTGCGTCTCGAATCAAGACGCCTGCCGATCCGATCCGGGCCCGACGATTCTTGCACTGCGGCCCGCATTTCGACACTCTGGACCTTCGCCACCGACGCCGGTCGAAACGCAGCCGCGGCCTCCGCGGCGCCGACCGCAGACCACGATTCTCGCGAGAACCACCATGAATCGATTTCGCCTCGTCCTCTGCACCCTGATCCTCGCCTCGTCTTCGAGCCTCCTGGCACAGGGCCCCGACGTCATGTACCTCCGCTTCAACGAGGGCACGGGCACGACCACGGCCGACCTGGCCATCCCCGGCATCGGTTCGACGCCCACCCTGGTGGGCACCTGCGGCTGGGTGACGGGGGCGAACGCGCAGCTCGGCGCGGCCTCCCTCAACCCGGGCACGGGCGCGAACGACAGCGTCGATACCGGCGTCGGGCTCAATGTCACCGGCGACTGGACGGTCGAGTTCTGGCAGCGCGACACCTTCGTCTCGCCGATCTGGCCGGTGCCCGCGCGTCATGTGCTGTCCGACGGCACCAACTCGGGCCTCCGCGCCTTCCACCAGAACATCCTCGGCAACCCCAATCTCGACATGACCTTCGTGCCTTCGACCGGAGTGGGCGGCATCTCGGTGCCGCAGTCGATCGTGCCGAACCAGTGGGTGCACTTCGCCTTCGTCTACACCGCCTCGAACTCGACGATCAACGCCTACGTCGACGGCGTCTTCGCGATCTCGCAGACCTACACCAGCATCGTGCCCCTGGCGACCACTGCGGGTACGAACCTGCGCGTCGGCGGCTACGTCGGCGGCGCCTCCTGGGACGGGCAGATCGATGAGCTGCGGATCTGGAACAGCGCGCGGAGCGCGGCCGACATCGCGACCTTCTACAACCAGGAGATCGCGCTCTACAACAACAACCTCGCGGTGACCGACGTCAGCGCGCCGGTCTCGCCGAGCGGCGACTGCGTCCTCGCCGGTGCCGCCGAGACCGTGACCTGCACGGTGACGAACTTCAGCGGCACGGCGGTCACGGCCGGCTCGCTGGTCCCGATCGAGTACGTGGTGAACGGCGGCACCCCGGTGCCGGACTTCATCCTGATTCCGGCGGGCGACCTCGGCGCGGGGGCCTCGCTGACCCACAACTTCGTCACCCCGGTCGATCTCTCGGCTCCGGGCAGCTACACGATCACCGTCACGGTGATGCAGCTCGGCGACCAGAACCCGGCCGACGACAGCGATTCGACGACGGTGGTCAGCGGCGGGGCCGGGCGGATCACGTCCTTCCCCTGGAGCGAGGACTTCGATGGGCTGAACTCCGGCAGCACGACGCCGCCGTTCGGCTGGAAGCAGGAGAGCGGCGACTCGAGCGGCCAGTTCTCGGACTGGATCTTCAGGCAGGGTCAGGCCGCGACGGCGAGCACCTCGCCCCTCGGCGACCATACCTCGGGCTCCGGCATCTACGCCTACGTCGAGGACTCGTCCGCGAACCACGCGGCGGTGAATCTCCGGACGCCCTGTCTCGACTTCAGCGCTCTCACGAGTCCGCAGCTCTCCTTCTGGTTCCACAGCCAGGACGCCTCGCTCGGTCTGAACAGCAATCCGATGAGCATCGACGTGATCGTGCAGCCCGCGGGCACGGTGACGATGGACGTCTTCGGTCCCGAGGCGAACATCGGCAACGGCTGGATGGCCAGATCGGCCGATCTCTCGGCCTTCGCCGGGCAGACCGTGCAGCTGGTCTTCCGCGGCCGGAGCGACGGCGGCACGGCGAAGAACGACACCGCGATCGACGACATCCTGATCTTCGACCAGCAGCCGACTCCCGGCCAGGCCCCGGTGCCGGGCACGGCCGTGCTCGATCTGAACGCCGCTACGAACGGCAACGGCAGCCCGGTCGCGAGCGCTGCGAACGGTCCCTACTTCGCCACCTCGTCGGCAGGCGGAACGCTTCTCTTCAGCTTCGAGGGCGAGACGAACCGGCCCTTCGCGCTGCTGATCGGACCGCTCAATCCGGTGGCGGCGACCTACCCGAACGTGGGGCAGCTCGACATCGGCGGCGCGGTGAATCCGATGACCGGCATTCCGGCTTTCATCCAGGTGTTGGGCGACGGCTTCAACCCGCTGGACTTCTTCGACATCCTGTTCAACACGGGACCGGCGGGGACGACGACGATGTCCTTCCCGACTCCGGCGATCCCGGTCGGTCCGGTGGGGGGCTTCCAGACGCTCTTCTCGACCGGCAACGGCTTCTTCTTCGCCATCTCGAACGCGGTCGAGCTGACGATCATCTGAGCCGACTCGACATCGAGCGAGAAGGGGCGGTCGCGTCGTGCGACCGCCCCTTCTTCGTATCGATTCGCGACGTCTCGAATCAGGACGTTGAAGGCGCTTGCCCGACGCATCCGGCTGCCCGACACTGGGCGTCCCCGGGTGACCTTCCGGCCTCGGATCCCGTGCCGGAGGATCGGTCCCGCCCATCGAGTTCCGGAGAGATCGCCATGGTTCGCACCGCAGTCCTGTTCATGCTTCTGGGCCTTCTCGGCGGCGTCGCGAGCGCTCAGCTCCCCGACGTGATGTACTACCGCTTCAACGAGGGGGCCGGTACCACGACGGCCGATCTGGCGGATCCCGGCGTGGGGAGCAATCCGATCTTCCTGGGAAGCGCCGGTTTCGACACCACCAACCCCGCCCTGGGCGCGGCCTGCTTCAAGGCGGCGACTCCGAACGCCTCCAGTCAGATCAACACGCAGGGCTTCCTGGCCCTCAGCGGTGACTGGACGCTCGAGTTCTACTGTTACTTCGACGGCGGCGCCCTGATTCCGACGCCTTCGATCCTGCACGACGGCACCACGACGAGCCTGCGCTGCACCGTCATGCCGACCGCCGGTGCGGGCCTCGGCTACGGGCTCTTCCTCCACACCTCCTACAACGGGCACTTCCTGAGCCTCTCCAACGTCCTTCCGCTCTCGACCTGGACGCACTTCGCCTTCGTGCACGACTCCGCCACGGCGACGATCAGCTCCTACGTCAACGGAGCCCTCAATCAGACCGACACCTTCACGACCCCGGCCTCGCTGATCACCCTCGGCGGCTATCTCTACGTGGGAGGTGAACCGGCAGTCTCGACCTTCAACGGCATGATCGACGAACTGCGGGTCTGGAATTCGGCGCGGACCGCGACCGAGATCGCGACCTTCTACAACCAGGAGGTCACTCCCTTCCAGGACAACCTCGCGATCACCGCCATGACCTCGCCGGCCCAGCCGACCGGCACCTGCGAACTCGCCGGAGCTGCCGAGCTGGTGACGGTCGATCTCCTGAGCGACGGCGGCAACGGGCTCGCCGGTGGGATCACGATCCCGATCGACCTCGTGGTCGATGGCGGGGCGCCGATCTCGGAGCTCATCGTCGTGCCGGCAGGCGGTGTCCCCTACGGCGCCGGCTTCAGCCACAGCTTCGCCCTGCCCGTGGATCTCAGCGCGCCGGGTGCGCATACGCTCTCGGTCACGGTCGCCCTCCCGGGCGACCAGAACCCCGCCGACGACCTGTTCACGCAGGTGATCGTGAGCGGCGGCGCGAATCGGGTCACATCGTTCCCCTACGTCCAGGACTTCGATTCGCTCAACTCCGGCAGCACCACCCCGCCGCAGGGCTGGCAGCAGGAGAGCGGCGACTCCAGCGGCACGAACTCCGACTGGATCTTCAGGCAGGGTCAGGCCGCGACGGCGAGCACCTCGCCCCTCGGCGACCATACCTCGGGCTCCGGCATTTACGCCTACGTCGAGGATTCGGCCGCGAATCACGCGGCGGTGAACCTCCGGACGCCCTGTCTCGACTTCAGCGCTCTCGGGAGCCCGCAGCTCTCCTTCTGGTTCCACAGCCAGGATGCTTCCATGGGTCTCAACAGCAACCCGATGAGCATCGACGTGATCGTGCAACCGGCCGGCGTCGTGACGATGGACGTCTTCGGTCCCGAGGCGAACATCGGCAACGGCTGGATGGCGAGGTCGGTGGACCTCAGCCCCTTCGCCGGTCAAACCGTGCAGCTGGTCTTTCGCGGTCGCAGCGACGGCGGCACCGCCCAGAACGACACCGCGATCGACGACGTGCTGATCTACGACCTGCAGCCGACGCCGGGTCAGGCGCCGGTGGCGGGGACGGCGGTCTTCGATCTGAATGCGGCCACGAACGGCAACGGTCTCGGGATCACGAGCCTCCAGAACGGCCCCTATTCGGCCCAGGCGACCGGCGGCGGCCCGCTCGCCTTCTCCTTCGAGGGCGAGGCGAATCGACCGCTCGCGCTCCTGATCGGACCGCTCAATCCGGTGGCGGCGACCTACCCCAACGTCGGCCAGCTCGACATCGGCGGCGCGGTGAACCCGATGACCGGCATCCCGGCCTCGATCCAGGTGCTCGGCGACGGCTTCAATCCCGTGGACTTCTTCGACATCCTGTTCAGCACCGGGACCGGCGGACAGCTGAACATGAACTTCGTCGCGCCGCTGCTGCCGCCCGGGGCGATCGGGACCTTTCAGGCGCTCTTCTCGACCGGCAACGGCTTCTTCTTCGCCATCTCGAA
>JBFIHP010000311.1:0-4751 GCA_041601735.1 Planctomycetota bacterium
CGGGTCGTCCAGCGAGACGACCATCGCCAGCTGGGGCGCCGGCGGCAGGTTCGGATCGGTCGGCAGGGGCGGCGGCGGCGCCAGGAGCGAGGGGATGATCGTCGTGCGGTTGCCCGAGCGGAAGGACAGGGCCCAGACCCGACCGCGGGCGGGATCGACCGCGAGCGCCCGGGGTTCCTTCATCGGCACCGGCACGCTGGCCAGCAGCGTGCGCGTCGCGACGTCATAGGCCGAGATCCGATCCTCACCGGCCTCGCTGACGAAGGCGCGCGTAGGAGTTCCCGCGAAGACCACGTCGGCCGGGTCGTCGCCCGTGGGCAGGACGGCAACCACCTCGCCGCGGCTCACGCTGACGACGCTGAGCGAGTCGGAGAGCGCGTCCACGACCCAGGCCTCGTCGTCGTTCAGAGCCGCCACGCTGGTGGGCGCCAGCCCGACCGCGATCTCGCCGATCAGCCGCGGCCGCGTGGGCAGGCTGATGTCGTAGACGAGCAGACGACCGGCCGGCGAGTTGAGCGCGAAGAGCCGGTTGCCGCTCGGCGAGATCACCAGCGGGTGGACGAGCGACGACTCGAAATCGGTGTAGGGCGTCTGCGCCGTCATCGTGACGACGAAGAAGAGAAAGGTGATGACGTACTTCATGATGGACACCGTCTGGGCTCGGGAACGCCCCATGATAGCCTTCGACCCCTCTCGCTCCGCCTGAAACCCCTGCGACGGATCGTCACATTGGCGTCAGACGCAAGACCGGCACCTGACGGCGGTTCCGCGTCTGCCGCCGCGGGGGTCAGTCGAGGACGGAGACGGCCTTGACCCGGGCCTCGACCGGACTTCCGACGGTGAGGCCGAGGCGAGCGAGCGAGCGCCGGGTGATGCGCGCGAGGATCGCCGGGCCCTTCTCGCCGCAGCGCACGCGGACCACGGCCGCGCCCTCGGAGAGGATCTCGACCGCTTCGACTCGCCCCGCGAGGGAGTTCAGGACCGAGTCGTTGGTGACCGGCCCGGTCGCGAGGCTGACGTCCGAGGCCAGGATCTGCAGACGGAGGCGCGTGCCGATGGGTCGGTCCAGGCGACGCACGAGGATCGGTCCGGCCCCGGTGTCGAGGCGGCTCAAACCGTCGTCTTCCTGCGCCGCGAGCGCGGCCTCGAGAACCGCGCCCGAATCCTCGCCGGCCAGGCGGTCGACCGCGAAGCTGGTGAGCAATTCGCTCGCCGTGCCGCTGGCCTCGATGCTCCCCTCCCTCATCAGGAGCATCCGGTCGGCGAGGCGCGCGACCTCGCGGATCGAGTGGCTGACCAGGAGCACGGGCCAGGCGAAGCGTTCGCGCAACTCGTCGAGGCGTTCGACGAGGATCGCCCGGGACTCGCCGTCGAGAGCCGCCAGGGGCTCGTCGAGCAGGAGGAGATGCGGCGCTCGCAGGAGCGCCCGGCCGAGCGCCACGCGCTGGCGTTCGCCCCCGGAGAGCCCGGCCACGCGCCGATCGAGCAGGCCCTGGAGACCGAGATCCCGGGCGACCTCGTCGAGGCCGAGCACCCGCTCGGCGACGGGAAGCCGGATCTGACCGAAGAGCAGGTTCCCGCGCACGTCGAGGTGGCCGAAGAGGTCGCTCTCCTGCGAGACCCAGCCGACGGCACGACGATGCGGCGGAAGATCGATGTCCTTCTCGCTGTCGAGCCAGACCTCGTCACCGACCCTGATCTTGCCGCGGGCGCGGAGGTGACCGGCGAGGGCCAGCAGCAGCGTCGTCTTGCCCGAGCCGGAGCGCCCGAAGACGCTGGTCACCTCTCCGCTCTCCGCGCCGAAGGCGAGCCGCAACGCGAAGTCGCCGCGAGGGCAACTGATGTCGACCTCGACCCGCGTCATCTCGCCTCCTCCCGCGAGCGGCGCAGGCCGAAGAGCAGGAGCATCACCAGCAACGAGAAGACGACGAGCCCGGCCGAGAGCGTGTGCGCCTCGTCGTAGTTCAAGGCCTCGACCTGGTTGAAGATGCGTACCGAGAGCACCTCCGTGCGTCCCGGGATGCCGCCGCCGATCATGATCACGACGCCGAACTCGCCGACGGTGTGGGCGAAGCCGAGGATGGCCGCGCTGAGGAAGTCGGTGCGGCAATGCGGAAGAACGACGCGCAGGAAGCGGTCGGCCGGCCCGGCGCCGAGCGAGGCCGCGACCTCGAGCGGCCTACGCCCCATGCCCTCGAAGGCCGACGCGAGCGGCTGCACGACGAAGGGCAGGGAGTAGACGACGGAGGCGATCACCAGCCCGGGAAAACTGAAGACGAGCGGCGGCAGGCCCAGCATGGCGGTCAGCCGGCCGAGCGGCCCCTCCGGTGCCATGAAGACCAGCAGATAGAAGCCGAGCACGGTCGGGGGCAGGACGATCGGCAGGGTCGTCACCGCCGCCACCAGCGAACGGAGCCGCGATCGGGTGAAGGCGAGCCACCACGCGAGCGGCGTGCCGACGATGAAGAGCACGAGGGTCGTGACCAGCGCCAGCTCGAGCGTGAGGAGGACGGCAGCCGTGGTGGATCCGCTGAGGAACATCGATCAGCCGCCGGGCTCGTAGCCGCAGCGGCGGATCTCGTCCAGCGCGGCGGGACTGCGGAGGAAGGCCATGAAGCGCCGAGCGAGCGCGGAGCGAGCGTCGATCAACACGGCCTGCTGTTCGATCGCGGCATGCAGCCCCGCGGGCAGCTCGAGATGGGGAAGTCCTCCCGTGACGGCGAGCGACGCCGGCACGAAGCCGTAGTCGGCGGCGCCGCTGACCACGAAGTGCAGCACCTGGGCGACGTTCTCGCCGACGACGATCTCGTTGTCGAGATCGAGCCCCTTCAGGACCTCCTCCGCCGCGCGCCCGTAGGGAGCGAGCTCCGCTCGGGCGATGGCGATCCGCGCGGCCCGAGCAGCGCGGAGATCATCGAGTCCCGTCGGCGCCGGTCGCCCCCTGGGGACGGCCAGCACCAGACGACCGCGGGCGTAGGTGAAGCGGCTCTCCGCTTCGGCCCGTCCGCGCGCGACCAGTCGCTCCGGCCGCTCGACGTCGGCGGCGAGGAAGACCGCGAAGGGCGCGCCCTCCTCGATCTGCTTCGCGAGCCGGCCGGTCGATCCCGAGGTCAGGACGACCTCGCAGCCCGCGATCTCCTCGAACCTGCGGCTCAGGATCTCGGCGCAGGCCGCGAAGTTCGCGGCGACCGCGACGTCGAGACGCGCTTCCGCGCCCCCATCACTCCCGGCGTCGCAGGCGGAGATCAGGGCCAGGAAGGCGAGGAGAAGACGGGCCGGGCGGGGGATCATGGCGCGAGTATCCCCCGGTGGGACGGCGCCATCAAGTCGGCTCCGGCCCGCGCGGCTGATTCATGGCTCGATCGTGAGCGCCGAGCTTGCCTTCCCTTCCGCAGGATGGAGCGCCGCCTGCCGGAGAGCGAGCCTCCGACCGCGCCGCGCGGGGGCCGTGGCACAGCAGGAACATCGGCCGTTCCTGCCGGCAACGACGATCGAGGGTCTCCCGCTGCCGCCGGGTCGGAGCGGCGCTCGACCGCTTCGATTCCCTCGATGCCCGATGGGCCGACCGTTCAGGTTCGGCGGCGCAGGGAGGTCCCGGCTCGGGAGAGACCGGCATAGGCGTTCAGGAGCGAGCGACCGGCGCGATCGAGCGAGAAGAGTTCGTGCAGCCCGCCCGGATCGGTCGCACCGGAGGCGGCCGGCTCGAGCAGGCGTGCCGCAAAGACCGAACGAAGCGCCGCGAGATCGTCGAAGCGCAGCAGTTCGATGTCGGTGCCGAGGTAGTCGAAGTAGGGCGACTCGACGTCGGCGACGACCGGCACCCCGTTCGCGGCGGCGCTGAGCAGTCGCGAATCGATCGGCGTGTCGGCCGGCAGGGCGAGGAGCGAGGCGGCGATGACCTCGCCGGCCGCTTCGACCCGGACGCCGTCGAAGTCGAGACGAGCGCGAATCGCGGCATCGTCGTCGAGCAGGATCATCCGGCCATCGAGGGCCGCGAGCGCCTCGGCCACGGCCCGCAGCCCTTCGCCGCCGGCGACGCAGACGGCGCCTCCGGGATCGTGGTGAAGGGCGAGCCGATCGGCGCCGATGCCCAGCGGACAGATGGCGATGCGCGGACGTCGAGGTCGGTGCCGGCGCAGGAAGCGTCTCGCCTCCTCGTCACAGCTGAAGACGAGCAGGTCCACGAGATCGAGCAGCTCGGCGCCGAGGCGACGCTCGCGCTCGTCCCGCGGGATCTCGATCTGCAGCTCGTCCGCGGCCAGGAGTTCGTGGATGAGCAGGCGACGCTCGGGATCCTCCCCGTGCCGGTCGAGGTGCTCGTTCAGGGCGCGGGCGCGCGCTGCGGCGAAGCCGCCGTCGGCGGGCGGTGACCAGACGATTCGTTGTGAACCTCGGCGACGCACCTTCAGCATCTCGATGTCTTCGGTACCGCTCGGACGACCATGGATGTGGATGATCGGGGTCGATCGGGTGATCGCGGCGAGCTCCGGGTCGAGCGTCGCGAGGGCGCGGCGGTCGTCGTCGAGCCTGCGGAGGACGTGATCGGACGGGTCCGCAAGGAGGATGAACTCGTGGCCGGGGACGTGTCCCCGATCGGAACCCGTCCGGGCGGCCGTCACCGGGGCGGAGGCGACCTTGCGCGGCGCCCTGGGGGCGACCAGGCGCGAGACGAGGTCGGCGACGCGCTCGGAGGCCCGCCCGTCGTGGCCCTCGTTGATCGCGGGGAGGCTCCGCTCATGCGCCTCGAGGGC
>JBFIHP010000312.1:0-4748 GCA_041601735.1 Planctomycetota bacterium
ATCGACCTGGCAGAAGGGGTCCTTGGCCTCGAGATCGACGGCGAGGATCTTGTCGCCGAAGGTCTCCTGGAGTCGCTCGGCGATCGCGGCCGGGCCGGGACGATTCGATTCGCTCATGATTGCCGGCTCCTAATCCACCAGGACCTTGGGGCGCAGGCCCTCGCGCGTCCGGTCGAGGATGCGCTCGTACTTCATCTTCTCCTGCACCCGGAAGAGGCCCTCGAGGAGGGCCTCCGGCCGCGGCGGGCAGCCCGGGATGTAGACGTCCACCGGGATCAGCCGATCGACGCCCTTCAGGACGTGGTAGCCGAACTTGATGTAGGGGCCGCCGGAGACCGTGCAGGCACCCATGGCGATCACGTACTTGGGCTCGGGCATCTGCTCGTAGAGGAGCTTCACGCGCGGCGCCATCTTCAGCGAGACCGTCCCGGCGACGATCATCAGGTCGGCCTGACGAGGCGTGGCGCGGAAGGGCCCGGAGCCGAAGCGGTCGATGTCGTAGTTGGACGCTCCGGTGGCCATCATCTCGATGGCGCAGCAGGCGAGGCCGAAGGTCATGGGCCAGACCGAGGACTTGCGGGTCCAGTTGAGGACCTTGTCCACGGTGGTGATCAACACGTTGTCGCGGGTGGCCGCGTCGGTGTTGAAGTTGATTTCCTGGATGTTCGCTTCGCGAGACATGGGGGCGATCCTCAGGCGACTGATTTCTTCTCGGACTCGTCGGCGGCGGGACGGAAGACGTGCTTGTCGTCGAACCCGCCGCGCATCGTCGTCTTCACCCAGTCCATGTCACCCTTGCGCCAGACGTAGACGAGGCCGAGGGCGAGGATGAGGACGAAGAGGAAGACCTCGATGAAGGGGAACCAGGCGGCCGGCTGGCCGGCCATGATCTTCATCAGGTCGTTGTAGACCGCGGCCCAGGGGAAGAGGAAGACGGCCTCGACCTCGAAGATGAGGAAGATCAGCGCCATGGTGTAGAAGCGCATGTCGAAGCGCACCCAGGCGTCGCCGACCGGCGGCTCGCCGCACTCGTAGGTGCTGCTCTTCATGGGCTCGTGGACCTTGGGCGACAGGAGGCGCACGAGGACCCAGACCTGGAGGGCCACGAAGACCATCCCGAACAAGAAGCCGATCAAGGCGTGGGCGTACTGAAAGAGCATGGCAAATCGGCGGGCGACCCCGGGCGGGGTCGAGTCGTCACCGTCCCTTCTTCACTGCAACGAATGCACGCGAGCCCCGGTCCTCCCCGGACAGGCGCGGCCACTATACCAGATGCGACCCTGCGCGAAAGTTCGGCGGCGGCCGGCTCCGGCAAAAAAACAGCCCCTGCAAATCCCGAGGAGGCAAAGGCTTATACCATGACGACGCCGATCGCGCTCAGGGCAGGACCCGCACGGGGCAGCCCTCGGGGACGAGGCGGAAGACCTCTTCCACGTCGGCCTCCAGCATCCGGATGCAACCGTCCGATTCGTCCTTGCCGATGCTCTCCGGTTCGGTGGTCCCGTGGATGCCGTAGGAGGTCGCCCCCCGCTCGTCGGCGAAACCCATCCAGCGGGTTCCGATGATGTGGTCGGGGTGGCCGTACTCGAGCAAGCGGCCGTCCGGATTCCGCCAGGTCGGCTTGATCGTCTTGTTCACGATGCTGAAGCGGCCCTCCGGCGTGCTGTCGTCGCGGCCGATGCCGATCGGGAAGTCCTGTACGACGATCCCGTCGAGAACGAGATAGAGCCGGTGGTCGGACTTCGAGATCAGGACCTCGAGGCGACCGGTCGGCACGACGAGCTTCTGGCCGACCCGGATGCGGTCGTTCCGGAGTCCGTTGATCTTCATCACCAGCGCCGGACTGACGTTGCCGCCGTGCTTCTTCTGCACGCGATGGGCGATCCGGGTCAGGTTGTCGCCCGAGGCAACCGCCACGGTCTCGGCCCCGAGTCCCCGGGCCCCGCGCAGCACCTGGTCCTGCACGACCTGGCGCAACTCCTCGAGCGCCTCCCCGCAGGCATCCGCGGCCGAGAGCGCCCTGAGACGCGTCTCCAGGTCCTGGTCGCGGGCAGCGGCGAGCGCCTCGCGGACGGCCATGACCGCCTCCTGCTCGGCCCGATCCGCGGCCTCGGCATCGATGGTGGCCGCCGCGGCGCTCGCCGGCTCCGGATCGACCTGACCGGGCGCGACGAGGCCCTCGTCCCGCGACATGTCCTCGGCGGCCGTTGCTCCGGCGCGGTCGCTGCGGAAGGGCCAACCGTCCAGGAAGCCGAAGGAGACCACCAGGAAGGCGACCAGGACGATCAACACAATCGACTTCAAGTCTCGTTCCTCCATCGTCTTGCGACCGCCCAGCTCGGCCGCGCGCCGGCATTCTGGCCCCTCGGGAGGACAACCGACCGGGCCTCGACTCCTTTTTGAGACCGCGTCTCAAATTCTTCGCTGAGCAGTTGAGATTGCATCTCATCCTTGCCACATTTCAGCGGCGGGTCGGACCCCCCGGCCCGGATCTGAAAACGGAAGGACGACCCATGAGACTCTTCTTCGCGCTCACGACCCTCGCGGCAGTTCTGGCGGTCACCGCCCCGGCCCAGGAGGAGGGTCTCGGAGCGACGATCGAGGCGATGAAGGCGCGGATGGACGCGATGCAGGCCGAGATCCGCGCGGCTCGGGAGCGCGAGGCCGCGCTCGGCGGTCAGGTCCGCGACCTGCAGACGCGCCTGCTCGAGCAGCAGGCCGATGCCGATCGCCGGCTCGCCGCCATGGACGCGCTCGTCCAGGCCGAGGCGCCCGCCTCGGAGCTCGAGCGCGCGGTGGCCGCCCTCGAGGAGATCCAGGACTGGCCCGCGGCGAAGGACGCCCTGAGCCTCGGCGGCTACTTCGACATCGAATTCCGCGACGACCACACGAAGGACGACAACAGCTTCGACCAGCACCGCTTGATCCTGCAGATGGCGGCCGACATCCTCGACGATGCGATCAGCTTCAAGACCGAGATCGAGATCGAGGGCGGCGGCGCCGATGCCTCCTTCCTCAGCGGCAACGAGATCGTGGTGGAATTCGCCGAGCTTCACTTCCACTTCGATCGCGCGTTCAACGTCAAGGCGGGCGCGCTCCTCGTGCCCTTCAACCGCTTCAACACCCTGCACGATTCGCCGCTGCGCGACCTCACCGACCGCCCGCTGGTCGCGCGCCGCATCGTCCCCACCACCTGGGTCGATGCCGGCATCGGCGTCTACGGCGCCTTCGACCTCGGACCGGTCGTCATCGACTACGACATCATCATCTCGAACGGTCTCGACGAGGACTTCTCGGCCACCGTCGGCGGCGGCTTTCGCGATGCCCGTAACTCGCTCCGCCAGGACAACAACGACAGCAAGATGATCCTCGGTCGCATCGGCGTCCGTCCCGACCTCGAATTCCTCGACTCGGTCTACCTCGGCGTCTCCTTCGCCTTCGGTCGCTACGACGATCGCGACGCGCAGGACTACACCCTCTTCGGCTTCGACTGGGCGCTGAAGAAGGGTCCCTTCGAGCTCATCGGCGAGTACGCCTGCTTCGACTTCGACCGCAGCCCCCGCGAGGTCGCCCTCGGCGTGCCGGGCGGCGCCGAGGGCTTCTACGTCCAGCTGAACTTCCACTTCTTCCCCGAGGCCTGGCGCGGCGCGAATCGCTTCTTCACCGAGGAGTCCACCTTCACCCTGGTCTTCCGGGTGGGCACGATGGACACGGACGACTCGACACGCGGCATCGACCGGGCCCTGCGCGGTGACGCCTTCCGCGACGATCCGTGGCGCTATACGGTCGGCTTCAACTTCCGCCCCATCGAGAAGACCGTCATCAAGATCGAGTACCAGTTCTGGGTCGAGACCTCGGGCATCGACGATGCCGACAACGACCGCTTCGTGGTCTCCTTCGCCACCTACTTCTGATCGAGAAAGGTCCCGACATGCACCGAGCGACACTCCTGCGCGCCTTCGCCTCGAGCGCGGCGGTTCTCGCCCTGCTCGTCGCCCTCGGCTGCGCGACCGATTCGGCCGGCCGGGGAGACCGGAATACCGAACTGCATCAAGATGCAGCGGCCGAGCGCCTCTGGCGACGCAAGTGCGTGGACTGCCACGGACTCCATGCCCCTTCGCGACACAGCGACGCGGACTGGAAGCGGATCATGGACGACATGGCCCAGGAAGCACATCTCACGGCCGCCGAGAAGGCGACGATCCTCGCCTTCCTCCAGGCTCGCAACGACTGAACCTCAGGCGCCAGACGCAAGACCGCCGCTCACGGCCGATCCGGGGTCAGACGCAAAACCGCCGAAAAACGGCGGCTTTGCGTCTGACGCCTTGTCGGTCGTTCCGGTTTCGTCGTCGCAGCGGTCGAATCCTCTTGGCGCGCGGCGCGGACTGCTGGCAGAATCGGGCCGGCGACACGGACAAGAGGTTGTCTGCGGTGCTCGTTTATCAGGGTCAGAATCTGATCCCTATTGAGAACCTCGACCGGGAGCCAAGGATCGTGACCGGGAGCACGCCCCGAGAAGGGGATCCTCGCCGCGCGATTCCCGGCACCCACCTGCTGAATGTCGGGCTTCGGGTTCAATCCCTGGACGGCACATGTGGCGACCCTTAGAAGCGAAGGCCCGCGGCGAAAGTCGCGGGCCTTCTTTCTCGTCCCTCCGCTCGGGCGAAACGATCGGCGCCGGGCTTGCCTGGCTGCCGGGGAAAGCCCGCTCTCCCCTCCCTGGGCGTGAAGCCGGCCGATCGCCTTCG
>JBFIHP010000313.1:0-4741 GCA_041601735.1 Planctomycetota bacterium
GCTCGAGACGTCCTCCATCCGCATGCCCTTCAGCTGGCCGCCCTGGCGAAGCAGGACGAGGTCGAGGCTCTTCTCCTGGGCGTAGTCGGAGATCGTCTGGCGGGCCTTCTCGTAGACCTCGGCGGTGAGCTTCGCCTTGTCGCGGTTCTGGCTCTCCTCGAGCGACTCGCGCTGAACCTTGAGCTCACCGATCTTGATGGCGATCTGGGTCTGGATCTCGAGGAAGCGCTCGGAGTCCCTCGGGAAGACCTCGGACTCCTCCTGCATGGCGCGGATCTGCTGCTGCTGCTGGTCGAGGCCCCGACGCTTGGCCGAGTACTTCTCGCGCAGTTCGTCCAGCGACCCCTTCAGTTCGAGGTACTCGTTCGTGATCCTCTCGATGTCCACGACGGCGATCTTGCCCAGGGCCTGGTTCAGGGCCTGGTCGGCCTGCACCGTGCCGCGCTGAGTGCCGTTCCAGATCATCACCGCGGCGAGGGCGGCGACACCGAACAGAAAGCTGATGCCGTTGAAGCGAGACGTCATGAAGGTCCTCCCGTGCTGATCTCGATCAGAACTTGCGATCGAGGCTGAAACTGATGAGCTGGGTCTGATCTTCCCGGCCCTTCACGAGCGGGAAGCCGAAGTCGATGGCGAAGGGTACCGGTCCCAGGAAGTCGATCTTGAGCCTGATACCAAAGCCGACCGCCACCCTGAAGTCGAAAAGCTCGTCGGCCTCGAGCTCCGAGGCCAGCGAGCCGGTGTCCATGAAGATCACGCCGCCGAGGATCTGCTCGTAGAGCGGAAAGGCGTAATTCACGCTGCCGGTGATGAGCGCCTTGCCGCCGATCGGCGTGCCGTTTTCCATCGGCCCGACGCCGCGGAACTCGAAGCCGCGAATCGAGTTCTGACCGCCGGCGAAGAGCCGCTCGTAGATCGGCACGTCGCCCGAATCGCCGTGCTCCTTCACGTAGCCGAAACGCCCGGTGAAGTAGAGGACGTGCTTGCGCTCCTCGGCATCGGTCGCCAGCGTCAGGTAGTACTCGCCGTCCACCGAGACCCGGTGGAAGTCGATGTCGCCGCCGACGCCCGCGAACTCGTAGTTCAGGTTGATGCGGTAGCCCTCGCCGGGCTGCAGATAGTTGTCGAGGTCGGCGATCCGGGCCCCGAAGATGAGGCTCGAGATCAGGCGCTCGCCCTCGTAGTCGAAGACGATCTGCGGCGCGTCGTCCTCGATGTCGTTCTCGTCCACGTACTCGAAACGGTAGCGCAGCGAGAGCGCGATGTTGAAGCCGACGCGCCGGCCGATGCCGAGATTGAAGCCGAGCCGATTCTCGTCCCAGTCCTCGCGGACGCGCAGCCTGCGGAAGGCCGCGAGGCTGAAGTCGTACTCGCTGTCGAAGATGAAGGGGTGGGTGTAGGTGATCTGGAACTGCGTCAGATTCACGCCCGGATAGAAGCCGATCTCGAGGCTCTGGCCGCCGCCGGTGAAGGCATCGAAGAAGTCGTCGAAGCTCTCCGGGAAATCGAGCGGGTCGAAGTTGTCCTTGCGGTAGACGATCGCACCGACGACGCCGGCGTTGGAGTTGACGCCGACCGAGAAGCGGATCGAGCCGGTATCGACCTCCTCGACCTGGACGAGGATGTCCTTGATGTTCTTCTTGTCGGTCTCCTCGACGGTGAGGAAGACCTTGCGGTAGGTCGAGAAATCGCTGAGCCCGATGTCGGGCTTGATCATCGTCACCGTGCTGGGCTCGAAGTAGCGCAGGTTGATGATGCGGTTCTCGGCCCGCTTGAAGGTGTTCAGGTTGAAGGGCGCGCCGGGGACGAGGTCGTCGAGGAGGCGGCGGATGACGCGGTCCTGAGTCTCCAGGTTGCCCTCGATCCGGACGTCGCCGACCCGGGTGCGCTCCTGCTCGTCGATGCGGAGGACCAGATCGACCTCGTAGCCCTCGATCGGCAGCTTGGTCTCGTCGATGATCTCGACGTCGATGTAGGCCTGGTCGTGGTAGGCCCGTCGAATGGCCTGGATGTCCTGGAGGAGCAGGAAGGACTGCTCGTAGCGCCCGCCCACCTTGCTCTTCATGTCCTCGGAGCGGAACTTTTCCTCGTCGATGCGATCGAGACCGATGAAGGTGATGCTCCGGATCGTGTAGGGGGTCCCCTCCTCGATCTTGATGGTGAGGTAGACCTCCTCCTTGTCGAGCGAGAAGGTCCGGTCGATGAGGGTGACCTTGGCGTCGAGGAAGCCCTTGCCGTAGTAGAAGCGCGAGACGTTTACGAGGTCCGCCTGCACGTCCTTCTCGACGTAGTCCGTCGATGACAGGAAGCCGCCCTCGTCGGTCGTCGGCATCGCATCGAGCAACTCGTCCTTCTCGAAGGTCGCGTTGCCGATGAAATCGACCCGTTCGATCGAGACCTCCGGGCCCTCGGTGATGTCGAAGATGATCGTGGTCGTGCCCTCGACGAGCTTGCGATACTGCACCTGGACGAAGTGGAAGCCTTCCTTCAGGTACTTGTTGATGATGCGCTGCTGGTCGAGCTGCAGGGTGATGTCGTCGGCGAGACCGCCCTCGCGGGTGTCGATCTCCTGGAGCAACTCCTCGCGCGAGAGCTCGATGTAGCCGGTGAAGATCAGGGCACCGACCCGTGGGTTCTCGGCGACGAAGAACTGGATCTTGACGCCGCCCTCGAAGGGGACGAAGCGGATGGTGGCGGTCGCGAAGAGGCGGAGCTCCTCGCGCAGGGTCTTGAGATCGTCGTTCAGCTCCGCGCGACGAAGGGGCTCGCCCTTCTTCGTCTTCATCCGCGAGGTCACCGACTCCGGGCTTGCCAGGTCCGCGCCGATGAACTCGATCTCCTTGACGATCTTGCCCTCGAATTCGTCCTGCTCGCCGTCCTGGGCCTGCAGCGGCAGGCCGCAGGCCAGGATGAGCAGCCAGAGGGTCCAGGCGGTCGCTTTCACCACATCTCCTCTTGCCGGCCGATCGCGATCCGGCGCCCGCGCTGCGGGGGCGGACCCTTCGGACCGGCGTCCATTCCCTTGACCGCCGAGACCATACCCCGAGCGGGGGTCGGACGCCAGAGCGGCCGCCGGCCGGCGGATCGACACAAAGCGCGACCCCCGGGCGGCTTGGATGAGAGGGCCGATCAGTAGGAGTGGGCGCGGGAGCGGAATTTCATGATGTCGCGACAGAAGAGCAGCGGCACCATCCCGGTCGGTCCGTTGCGCTGCTTGGCGAGGATGAGCTCGATCTCGCGCCCGCCCTGATCGACGGCCTCGGTGTCGCTGTTCTGGTAGTTGGGGTCGTAGAGGAACATGACCAGGTCGGCATCCTGCTCGATCGCACCCGATTCGCGGAGGTCGCTCATGCGCGGTCGGCGCTCCTCCTTCTCGGCCGCGCGATTGATCTGGCTCAGCGCCACGATGGGGATCTCGAGTTCGCGAGCCAGGGCCTTCAACGAGCGCGAGATGGTCGAGATCTGCTGCTGGCGGTTCTCGGCGTTGGGCGCGTCCATCAGCTGGAGGTAGTCGATGACGATCGCATCGATCTTGTGCCGCCTCTTCAGGCGCCTGGCCTTGCCGCGCAGGATGGTCGGCGACAGGCCCGGCGTGTCGTCGATGAAGATCTTGGCGTCGTGCAGGCGGCCGGCGGCATCGAGGATCTTCGACCACTCGGACTCGCTCAGCGTGCCCTTGCGCAGATGGGTGCCCTTCACCTCGGAGAGCGCGCAGAGCATGTTCGTGGCGATCTGCTCCTTCGACATCTCGAGGCTGAAGAAGGCGACCGCGCGGGCGTGCTTCACCGCCATGTTCATGGCGCAGTTGATCGCGAAGGTGGTCTTGCCGACCGAGGGTCGCGCCGCGAGGATGAGGAGATCGCCGCCCTGGAAGCCGCCGGTCTTGTCGTCGAGGTCGTAGAAGTCGGTGGCGCAGCCGGTGATCTTGCCCTTCTTCTTGCTGAACTCCTCGACCATCTTGACGGCGCCCTGCAGCACCTTCGCCATCTCGGTCGGCTCGCTCGAGGTCTTGTTCTCGGCCAGCTTGAATACCTCGGACTCGATCAGCTCGATGAGCGTCTCCGCCGTCTGATCCTCGCGGCTCCGCCCGTCGCCGTAGGCCTCGCGCTGAACCTTGCCGGTCAGGGAGATGAGCTGACGTTTCACCGAACGATCGCGGACGATGGCGGCATAGTCGGCCGCGTGGGCGGCGCTCGGGACGGAGTCCATGATCTCGACCAGCTTGTCGATGCCGCCCATCTCGTCGAGCTGACCGATCGCCGAGAGCCGATCCTTGACGGTGACGGCATCGACCGAGCGGTTCTCGTCATAGAGCGTGATCACCGCCTCGTAGATGGCTCGATGATCGCGATCGTAGAAGTCGGAGGGCTGGAGCAGCTCGCTGACGACGGCGACCGCGTCGTTGTCCAGCATGATCGAGCCGAGGACGCAGGCCTCGGCCTCGAGGTTACGCGGCGGCGTCTTGATCAGGATGTCTTCTTCGCGTTCGGCAGCGGTGCTCACGTTCGACCCCCCGGTTCCCTCGGACGAGGCGAAAACTATCAGCGCTCGCGCGACGCCGCGAGCCTGTGGAAAGAATGACAGAACCCGGTTCGCGTAGATGAACGGAAAGGCGGTCCGGGCTTTCGCTTCGGGGCCTGCGCCTCGCGCTTTCCACAATCCGTCAGGTTGTCGCGCGGGGGGGACGTGCGCGCCGCGACGACCGTCGCCGCGAGAGAGGCCCGGGTCCGGGGACGCGGCC
>JBFIHP010000314.1:0-4721 GCA_041601735.1 Planctomycetota bacterium
CCTCGAGCTCTCGCTGGTGAACGAGGTCCTGATCGAGGAGTCGATCTTCGGCTGGAAGGAGTACGAGCTGGAGGTGATGCGCGACCACATGGACAACGTGGTCATCATCTGCAGCATCGAGAACTTCGATCCGATGGGAGTCCACACCGGCGACAGCATCACCGTCGCGCCGGCCCAGACCCTCACCGATCAGGAATATCAGCGCATGCGCGACGCGGCGCTGAAGATCATCAGGGCCATCGGCGTCGAGACCGGCGGCTCCAACATCCAGTTCGCGGTCGATCCGGCCACCGGTCGGATGATCGTGATCGAGATGAATCCGCGCGTCTCGCGCTCCTCGGCGCTCGCCTCGAAGGCGACGGGATTCCCGATCGCGAAGATCGCGGCCAAGCTCGCGGTCGGCTACACCCTCGACGAGCTCCAGAACGACATCACGCGCGAGACTCCGGCCTGCTTCGAGCCCGCAATCGACTACTGCGTGGTGAAGATCCCGAAGTTCGCCTTCGAGAAGTTCCCCGAGGCCGACGCCACGCTGACCACCCAGATGAAGTCGGTGGGCGAGGTGATGGCGATCGGGCGCACCTTCAAGGAGGCCTTCCAGAAGGCGCTCCGCTCGATGGAGCGAAACCGCGGCGGCTTCGGCCTCGATCGCGGCGATCTCTGGGGTGGCGAGGAGCAGCCCGGGCGCGAACAGATCGTCGAGAAGATCTCGATCCCTCATGACGACCGGGTGGACTGGCTACGCTACGCCATCAAGGCGGGCCTGCCGCTGGAGGAGATCCAGGAGCTCAGCCAGATCGACCCCTGGTTCCTCGGCAACCTCTTCGAGATCGTGGCGATGGAGGATCAGCTCGCGGCCTGCGGCGGCCTCGACGAGGTGCCGGCCGAACTCCTCCGCGAGGCCAAGCGTTACGGATACGCCGATGAACAGCTGGCCATTCTCTTCGGCAAGACCGAGCTGGAGGTCCGGGCCCATCGCCAGGCCCTGGGCATCAAGCCGGTCTACAAGCTGGTGGACACCTGCGCCGGCGAGTTCGAGGCCTACACGCCCTACTTCTACTCGACCTACGAGCAGGAGGACGAGTCGCGGCCCACGGACGCGAAGAAGATCCTCATCATCGGTTCCGGGCCGAATCGGATCGGACAGGGCGTCGAGTTCGACTACTGCTGCGTGCACGCCGCCTACGGCATGAAGGACATCGGTTTCGAGACCATCATGGTGAACTCGAATCCGGAGACCGTGTCCACCGACTACGACACCTCGGACCGGCTCTACTTCGAACCGGTGACCTTCGAGAACGTGCTCGACATCTGCGAGAACGAGAAACCCTTCGGCGTGATCGTCCAGTTCGGCGGGCAGACGCCGCTCAAGCTGGCGAAGAAACTGGAGGCCGCCGGCGTGCCGATCATCGGCACGAGCCCGGAGAGCATCGACATCGCCGAGGATCGCGAGCGCTTCAAGAAGATCGTCGATGAGCTCGACATCCGTCAGCCCCCGAACGGCGTCGCCATGACCGTGGACGGGGCCTTCGCGGTCGCCGAATCCCTGGGCTACCCGATCCTCGTCCGCCCGAGCTATGTCCTGGGCGGTCGGGCCATGCGCATCTGCTACACCGAGGCCGAGCTCGACGAGTACATGAGCGAGGCGGTGAGCGTCTCACCCGAGCATCCGGTCCTGATCGACAAGTTCCTCGAACACGCGATCGAGGTCGATATCGACGCGATCTGCGACGGCGAGCTCTGCGTCATCGGCGGCATCATGGAGCAGCTCGAACAGGCCGGTATCCACTCCGGCGACAGCTCCTGCGTGATCCCGCCCTACTCGCTGTCCGATTCGATCGTGCAGCGCCTGGCCGAACTCACCCGCAAGCTGGGCATGAGCCTCGCCGTACGTGGTCTCATGAACGTGCAGTGGGCGGTGAAGGGCGAGGACATCTACATCATCGAGGTCAATCCACGCGCCTCGCGTACCGTGCCCTTCGTCTCGAAGGCGATCGGCGTGCCGCTGGCGCAGATCGCGGCGAAGGTGATGGGCGGCAAGTCCCTGGTCGAGCTCGGATTCACCGAGGAGGTGATCCCGGAGCACCTGACCGTCAAGCAGCCGGTCTTCCCCTTCAACAAGTTCAGCGGCACGGACATCATCCTCAGCCCGGAGATGCGCTCGACCGGCGAGTCGCTCGGCATCGACTACGACCTCGGCGCCGCCTACGGCAAGGCCTACGAGGCGACCGGAAACACGCTGCCGCTCGAGGGCACGGTCTTCGTGTCGGTGAAGGACTCGGACAAGCGTGAGGTGATCTCGCTGGCGCGCCAGCTCGTCGCGCTCGGCTTCGAGATCGTCGCCACCAAGGGAACCGCCAAGATGCTCGCGCGCAACGGTATCCCGAATCGCGTGGTCAAGAAGATCGCCGAAGGGCGGCCCAACATCACGGACCACCTGAAGAACGGTGAGATCCAGCTCGTGATCAACACGCCATCCGGTGTCGGGCCGCGCTTCGACGAGGCGAAGATCCGCAGGCTGACCGTGACCCGGGGCGTGTCCTGCATCACGACCCTGGCCGCCGCCGATGCCATCGTCTCCGCCATCGCCGCCAAGAAGGAGCGGGGCATCCGGGTCGCCAGCATCCAGGAGTACATCGCCGGGACCGCCCGCGACTGATCGCGCCGCAGGAGCGCCGGCCCGACAGGCCGCATCCGATGCCACAGGGGTGGATGATGCCGCTCCGTCCGAGCGGCGCTCCTGTCGCATGAGGAGCGCCGGCCCGACAGGCCGGCCATCGACGCTCGATGAATCTGGAATGCCGCTCTGTCCGAGCGGCGCTCCTGTCGCGCGGCGCCAAGCTCACTTTCCGGTGCGGTCGCAGGAACGTTCCCACGCGCAGTCGAGAGCCCGGGATGACTCGCGCACGGAGACCCGCGCGCGGGCAAGCCCGCGACCGAACCGGGAAGCGAAGAGGCCCCCGGCATCCAGGGATGTCGGGGGCCTCGTCGCATTCGGGTTCGACCCCGTGGCGCTGCGGCGGCTACTTCTTCTCGCGTCGGCTGAGCCGACGGATCTCGATGCCGGCCGGTCGCCAGAGGTCCTGCCCCCAGACCTTCTCGCGCTGGCCGATGTCGATGACCTTGCACTGGTAGCCCGGCATGTCCTTCTCGACGTTGACGCAGAACTGGGCCAACGTGCGGGCCGAGAACAGCTTGTCGCGGTTGTTGAAGCTGATCTTCCAGACCTGCTCGTCGAAGGCGCGACCGCCGGCGAGGCCTTCCTTGGGTTCCGCCGGCACGATCACACCGTCTTCGAGGGGCCTGATCCCGACTCGTTCGAGCTGGCGCTGAAGGGCGACGTTGACGTCCTTCACCTTGACGTACTTGTTCTCGACGATGCGTTCGAGGTCGTTCTTCATCATCTGCCGACGACGTTCGATGGCCCCGAGATCGTCGGCCGCCTCCGTCGTCTGGGTCTCGACGTCGCTCAGCTCTCCGAAGAAGAGATAGGCGTTCCACCCCAACCAGACGAGGTTCCCCAGGAATAGCAGGGCGAGGATGGACTTGAGGATGTTGTTCGTCATCGCCTATTCCTTGCTGAAGTTCACCACGACCTGGGGATAGAACACGAAGCCCTCGCGCAGATCGCTCGGACGGAACTGGCTGCGCGTCTCGATGCTCTCGTAGGCGATGTCGTCGGGCAGGCCCTCGAGCTTCGACCGGAACATCGCGATGATCTCCTGGTAATCGACGAGCTTGCCGTCGAGTTCGACGTCGCGCGGGATCGTAAGGGCGAAGGAGACCTCCTTCGGCGTCGCCTTCATGGCATCGACCGAGAAGTCGCGCAGGCCGACCGCCTGCAGACAGCCGAAGACCGTCTCCCAGCGTTCGAGCGCGGAGACGAAATCGGATGAGTCTTCGGGGACGTTGGACGTGCTCCGTCGGCGGACGGAACTGGACTTCTTGTCCGTTCCGCCCAGGTTGTAGGCCTTGCGGAGGTCCAGGTGCAGGTTCTTCAGGTTGATGCCGATGTAGCGGATGCGGTCGGAGGCCGCCTTGCCCGTGTCCTTGCCCGCACCCTTGTAGATCCGGTTGAGCTCGGCGTCCTCGTAGGGCAGGTAGCGGCGCTGGACCTCGCGCAGGCCCGATCCGATGGCCTTGTCGAAGATGTCGGCGGCGCGCTCCGCGGCCATGTCCAGCTTCTTGCCCTCGTGCTTCTTCATCGTGTCGAGATAGAACCAGCAGAAGAAGTTGAGAGCCGAGAAGAGGAGGACCACGCAGAAGAGCGGGATCTTCAGCCGATCGAACTTCCGGGCGAAGACGAACTCCTCCTGGCGGAAATCGAGGTTGAGCGGGTCGTGGCCGATGTGCTTGAGCGCGAGACCCGTCGAGATCGGCAGGGCGGCGTTCATGACCGGGATCTCGGTCGATGAGAAGCGGTGCTCGACCTCGTCGAGTACGTCCAGGGTCTTCACCGGGATCTCGATGGCCTCGGCCAGGTCGGCGTTGATGCGCGGGAGATTCGACCCCGGGCCGAGCAGGTAGATGCACTCGGGAAGCGATTCCAGCTTGGCCGGATTGATGCTCCGCATGATCTCCTGCTTCAGGCGGGTGATGAGCTCGCCCTGTCGCTGGCGGATGATGTCGCGCTCGAGTTCGGAGGAGGTCTTGCCGATCTCGTCGGCGTCATCGACCACGTCGGCGCTGCGGACCATCAGGTCGTCGGCGAGGCGGAGGTC
>JBFIHP010000315.1:0-4719 GCA_041601735.1 Planctomycetota bacterium
CGACCACGCGGTAGACGAAGTCGGTCTCGGACACGGGGTAGGCGTCGAGGCGCGGCTGGTCGGCGAGCTTGATGCCGAGGTGACCGGCGTCGGCCCTCACGTCGAAGATCAGGCCTTCGCCCAGCTCGTAGCGGCCCTCGAGCTTGCGCAGCCGATCGGCGCTCAGCTTCACGAAGGGCGGCAGGTCCTCGAGCTTCGTCGCCTGACTGGTCTGGCCCTGCATCGACCAGTCGAGGCCGACGATCTCGCCCTCGTCGCTGCGGAGGAAGCGGATGCGGGCCCCGGCGATGGCGAGGAAGAAGACGTCCTTCTCCTCCGAGGGGTAGAGGGTGTACCAGCTCTGACCGGCGACCTGGGCGCCGAGGTGGTCGCCCTTCAGGCGCAGCTCGATCACGAGGCTCGCGGGCAGGCGGTAGCGGCCCTCGTAGGCCGGGAGCTCCTTCCAGTCGCGCGCGGCGGGCGTCGGCAGGTCGTCGAGGCCGCTCGGGATGCCCAGGCTGAAGGCGTTCAGGCCGGCGCCGGTGATGTTCGGGGCGTTGCTGGACGAGAGGATCGTCAGGCTGCGGCCGCTCGCGCGGTCGAAGCCCATGAAGCTGGAGAATCCGCCGGTGCCGCCGTTGTGCCAGACCAGACGCAGATCGCCGTCCTCGACGATATGCCAGCCCAGGCCGACCTTCATGGCGCCGTCGGTCGCTCCGCGCGTCCTCTCCATCTCGAGCAGGGCGCGTCCGATCGCCGTGCTCGGATCGGCCGCCATGGCGGCTCCGAGGAGGACCTGGACGTCCCTCGCCGTCGAGACCAGGTCGCCGGCCGCGGCCAGCGCGTTCATCTTCCAGAAGGGGACCGGGACCTGCCCGTTGTGGCCCGGCGCGGTGCGCGCGGCCCAGGAACTTGCCGGTTCGAAGGCCGTGGACGTCATGGCCAGAGGCTCGAGGATCTTCTCGTTCAGGAGCTCGCCGTAGCTCGTGCCGGCCGCCCGGCCCAGCAGCCAGCCGAGCAGGCCGGCGCCGTAGTTCGAGTAGAGGTAATCGCCGCGCGCGCCGACCGCCTCACCGGTCATGATCTCCTCGGCCAGGAGCCGGGCATCGTAGTGCTCGTAGGGGCGGGACTCGTCGCGGGCCACGAGGTTGCCCGGCAGCCGCGGCAGGCCCGAGCGATGACTGGCCAGTTCCTCGAGCGTGATCTCCGCCGTCCTCTCCGGCATCGCCAGGTCCTCACCGATCAGATCGCCGATGGCCCGGTCCAGGGCGAGGGCCTTCTCCTCGACCGCGAGGGTCAGCAGGAGCGAGGTGAAGACCTTGGTGGTCGAGCCGATCTCGAAGACCGTGTTCTCGTCCACCGGCTCGCCGTTCGTAAGCTCGCCGAAGCCGAGCGAGCCCGCGCCCTCCGGACCGCTCCAGGCGAGGACGAGCTGGGGCACGAAGCCGCGCTCGACCAGGCTGCGGAGCATCGTGATCGTGCGCTCCGGCGGCCAGTTCTCCTTCTCGGAGCTGATGGGGCGGCTGTCCTGGGCGGCCAGCGGCAGGGCGAGGGCCAGGGCGAGGAGGAGAGCGGGGAGGCGGGTCGGGGGCGTCATCGGCGTTCCTTTTTCGATCGGGGACCGAAGTATAGCCCGAGCGGGGACTTCCGTCGCCCGCGAGAACGTCCTGAGAAAGGTCTTGCCCGGACCGGCAAACTGTATTATCTGTATTAGTACAGTTGCGTGACTGTTCGGAGGTCCCCGTGTTCCACCTGCGCGTCGATCCCGCCTCGGGCGAGCCCATCTTCGAGCAGATCGCCTTCCAGGTGAAGGGGGCGGTCGCGCGCGGCGAACTGGCGGCCGGCGACAAGCTGCCGAGCGTGCGCGAGCTGGCCCGCGACCTCGTGGTCAATCCGAACACCGTCGTCCGGGCCTACCAGACCCTGGAACAGGACGGGGTCATCATCCGCCGCCAGGGCGCCGGCTGCTTCGTCCGCGAGGGCGGCACGAATCTCTCGGAAGTCGCGCGATCCAGGGAACTCGACGAACTGGTCCGCCGCGCCGTCACCGAGTCCTTCCACCTCGGCTTCGGTCCCGGCGAGATCAGGAAGGCGGTCGACCGGGCCGTCCGGGAGCTGCGCTTCCCCCGAGGAGGGAAGAAGTCATGAGCGAACCTGCCATCCGTTTCGAGGGAGTCTGTCGTCGCTTCGACCGCGAGATCGTCCTGAACGGACTCGATTTCGAGGTCAGGCCGGGCGAGATCTACGCGCTCCTCGGCCGCAACGGCGCCGGCAAGACCACCGCCATCCGCATCCTGCTCGGCCTGCTCGCGCCTCATGCCGGGCGCGCGTTCATCGGTGGGCGCGACAGCCGCGATCTTCGAGCCGAGGATCGCGGTCGCATCGGCTACGTCGGGGAGGGACAGCGCCTGCACATGAGCCTCACGGCGAAGGGCATCCTGGCCTTCGAACGCTCGACCAGGCCGGACTTCGATCTCGAGCGCGCCCGCGAGATGATCGCCCATTGCGGCCTGCCCGACAACCGGGGCATGCTCCTCATGTCGCGCGGGCAGCGCGCGCAGCTGGCCCTGATCACGGCGGTCTGTTCGCGCCCGGAGATCCTCATCCTCGACGATCCGGCCATGGGCCTCGATACCCTGAAGCGTCGCGAACTGCTCGACGCCATGATCGGATTCCTCGCCGAGCAGGGCGGTACGGTGCTCTTCTCGTCGCACATCCTCGGCGACGTCGAGCGGGTCGCGGACCGCATCGGCATCCTCGACGAGGGCTCGCTCGTGCTTGACGCGACGACGACCGATCTCAAGACCCGCGTCCGCCGGCGGATGATCCGCGCGAGCGGCCCCTTGCCGAAGGACGAGCGCATCCTGCGCGCCCGTCCGCGGGGAGACGCCCTCGAACTCCTGCTGCGCGACGAGGACGAGGCCCTCGTCGCGGCGCTCGCCGCCGCGGGCGACCTCGGCGAGCCGGAATCGATCTCGCTGGAGGAGACCTTCATCGCCGTCATGGGCGGCAGTACCGGCCTCGGCGATGTCGTCGAGAAGGAGGCCCTGTCATGCTGAAGCTCCTGCGTCGGGATCTCGACTGGATTCTCGCCTTCACCTCGATCGCCGTCGCGCTCGTCGTCGCGATCGTCTTCGACCGGTCGCGCGGCACTCTCTTCGTCCTGCCCTTCGGCCGTCACCTCGAGGATCTCTTCGGGGCGCTGACGCTGATCGGCGCCGTCCTGGGGCTCTTCGTCGGTCTTCGCGATCGCCTCGCGCGGACCGAGGATTGGATCCGTCATCGCCCGGTCTCCCGGCGCAGGCTCGCCTTCCAGCAGCATCTGACGAGCCTCGTCGTCCTGGCCGCCTGGTTCCTCGTCCCGCTCTTCCTGCGCCGCTTCATCGCGCTCGAGAACGACCGCGACTGGCAGGGAGTCGCCCTGGTCGTCGCCGACGACCCGGCCCGCTGGACCACGCTCCTGGCCATGACGACGCTGGCCTGGACCGGCTACGCGCTCGCCTTCTTCAGCACCCGCGCCTGGGGCAGCTTCACGGTCAGGGTCCTGGTCGGCGCCGCGCGGGCCGCCGTCTGGCTCTATCTCAGCTGGTGCGTCATGGCGGCAAACGGGCGACTCGAGGCCTGGACTTTCGCGCTCCTGCAGATCGGCATGACCGTGCACCTGCTCGGCCTGGCCTACCGCAACGAGGCCGAGGCGAACGATCTCGATCGGCCCAGCTCGGCCTTCACCCTGCGGGCCAACGCCGCGACCCTCGGACTCGCCCTCGCGATCGGCGCCGGCGTCCTGGCCACGGAACTGCAGACGGGCGCCTTCCACCGGCTCACGCGCTCCTGGCCCTCGATCCACCTGGTCGGAGAGGACCACGTCCTGATCGCCGCCGAGGAGACCGGGCGCGGCGACTGGAACACCGTGGCGGTCGATGAGGAACACCGCCCGCGCCGGGGCGAGGAGGTTCCGGACTGGAATCTCCACAACCGGCTCGGCAACATCGACCTCTTCTACTTCGGGCGCCGTTCCCTGGACCCGAACCTGCAAACCGTGCGCGCGGAATTCGGGCTCGGCGATCGCGTCGTCATCGAACCCGATCGAGACCAGCTCCTGCTCCTCGATCTCGATCGAGGCGAGGTGCGCCACCGGGAGGGCTGGCGGCGCATCGACCGTTCCTCTTCCGATCCCGGGACGACCTTCCGGCGCGAGGACGGCCGGCCGCTCTCGCCCGAGTCGCGGCTCTTCCCCTGGTTCAAGAGCGGCGAGGCCTCGCTGATCCACGACATGGGCGACGGGAGCTTCTGGCGGCTGGAGAAGGCGGGCCGACCGCGGCTCACGCGCGTGGCCTTTCCGGAGAACGACCGCATCGTCGATCTCGTCCCGCTGGTCGACGGCGAGGGGACGGGCGAGGTCATCGCCCTGGGCGAACTCGGCGCCTACCGTTTCGACGGCGAGAACTTCGTTCCGAAGGAACTCGACTGGCCCTGTCTCGGCAAGCGGACCAGGGTGGAGGACCGTGATCCGCTGGCGCCCCTGGTCGTCGTCCGCGACGCCGCGAATCAGGAGCTCTACCGCCACCGCTACGGTGCCTACCGCGGCGCCGAGAAGTTCGGGGCGGGGACCGTTCTGGCCGCGGCGCTTCTGCGCTCGCCCCTGGCGCTCTTCGCCTCGCTCGGGGCCGGCGAGGTCCCGGCCTTCGCGCCCAAGGAGCTGCGTTCGTTCATCGACCCCTTCGTCGCCGACTCCCGGCG
>JBFIHP010000316.1:0-4718 GCA_041601735.1 Planctomycetota bacterium
GCAAAACGCGGCGGAAGGTGCCAGGCACCGTACGACGGCAAAACGCGGCGGAAGGTGCCAGGCACCGTACGATGGGCTTGTCCGTCATGGGGTGCCGGGCAGGGTGGGGGGATTGTGAGGGCGTCGGAAGCCGGGCACCCTCTGGGAGGAGACACGAGACATGAGCAGACGACTCTCGAGGCGGAAGCTGGAGGAGATCCAGCACGACCTCTGGCTGGCGGAGCTGGTGCGTGAGACGGAGGACTCCCTCCTGATCACCCTGGCCGGCGACGGCCGCGTGCTGGCCTTCGATCTCCAGGGGGTCGTCGCGCTCGCCGTGGCCCACGAGAGCCTCGATCCCTGGCTCCTGCCCGCCGAGGTCGAGCCGTCGCGACCGCTGGTCCTCGTCGGCACGGTCGACTTCGAACCCGAGGACGAGATCGCCGCCCGGCTGGTCGAGCTGGGTCCCGATCAGTTCGCCGACCTCGTTGCGGCGTCGCGTATCGAATGGCTTCGTGGCTCGAGTGCCGCCGCCATGGATGCGCCCTTCCTCGTAGACCTGAGGGTCGAGAACTGGGGCGCGGCCGAGAGCCGGAGCGATCTCCACGTGCTGGTCGCCGCGCGCGAGTTCCTCGCGGTCGAGGACGACGAGATCGATCTCGCGCCCGGCGACGACGAGGGCGGGAAGGCCGACTCCGGCACGATCACGAGTCACGAGGCGCCGGCCGAGCCGGCCTTCCAGGTCGCGCCGCACGACCTGCTTCCGGAGCTCGAGGCGCCGCTCCGGGTCTTCTTCGAGGCCCAGCTCGAGGACGACTTCGACCGCCTCGTGGAGGTCTGGCCCGCGCATGATCTCCGGGGCGAAGAACGCCTGCTCCACCTGCGTCGGCACTTCCACGACCTCGAGGACTGGGGCTACGCCCGGGCGATCGAGGGCTGGAAACGCGAGGGCGATCTGGCCGCGGTGCGCGTCCGCGGCATCTCGCACTCGGCGCCCGAGGACGGCATCCGCGCCCTGAACGAGGAGTGCCTCTGGACCTTCTCGCTCCGCCGGCGCGGCGGCGATTGGATCATCCGCGGCTGGTCCCGGGGTTGGCCCTCGGTCGGCGGCGCTCCATGCCTCCCCCCTGACGCGAAGCCCTGGCTCGCCGCCTGGACCTCCGGTCCGGTGCTGGACGACTAGGTCGAGGGCGGGGGGACGCTCCGCGGTCGCAGGATGCCGTTGCGGCGGAGCCCGAACCAGCCGATCGTCGCCAGGACGCCGAAGGCGAGACCGAGGAAGAGCATCACCGGGTGCTGGCCCTTCGCGTCGATCGAGAGTCCCACGAGCGGACCGATCACCAGGAAGCTCGAGCGGAAGATCAGGCTCCTGAGCGAGAGGAAGCCGGCGCGATCGCGGGAGGGGATCAGGCGCTGTTCCTCGTGCTGCATCACCGGCATGTACATCCCGCGCATCAGGGTGAGCAGGTAGTAGAAGGCGAAGCCGAAGAGGGCATGGCTGAAGCCGAGCCCGGCGTAGCCCGCGACGATGAGCCCGATGCAGACCAGGAGGAGCCGACCGAGGCCGAGCCGCCTTCCGAGCGGGCGTGAGAGCAGGGCGCCGATCGCCACGCTGTAGTTGGCGCAGGCCCAGATCGGCCCGAGCCAGGTCTCGGGGACTCCCTGGCCGACCGCGTAGAGCTGGATCGTCCAGACCGGCACGAAGGACGACATGCCCAGCACGATCATGGCGAAGACGGCGGCGCGTAGGCGCGGGTCGCCGCGCAGGAGATGGCTCGTCATGTGCCGGACCTGGTTCCAGTCGTCGCCGAGCGGAGGGCGTTCGCGCTGCGGTTCGACCAGCCGCAGGGCCACGCCGACCGCGAAGATCCAGACCACGACCTCGACCGCGAATGGCAGCCGGGCGTCGAAGGCGTAGAGCAGGCCCGCGCCGATGGCCGCCGTGCCCTCGCCGAACTGGCCCCAGAACTTCATGCGCCCCGACCAGAGCGTGTAGTCCTCCTCACGATCCGCGTCGAGCAGCGACTCGTAGAGCACCGCAGAATCGGAGCCGGAGATCAGCGACATGCCGACGCCGAGGACGAGTTCGGCGACGACCACCCAGACCCAGGAGTCGGCCATGACGTAGAGCGACCAGCCCGCGACCTGCAGGAGCGAGGCGATGACGAGGCTGCGGCGGTAGCCGATCCGATCGGCGAGATAGCCGGAGGGAAACTCGAAGACCGCCATCGCCAGGCCGAAGCCGCCCTGCAGGAGCATGATCTCCTGCATGTCGAGCCCGATCTTCTCCTTGAAGAAGATCGTGATGATCGCCATGGGGAAGAGGCTCATCTGCAGGGCGTGAAACAGGCAGATGAGCCGCGGATTGCGTGCGGAACCGGTCATGCCGCATCCTGTCCGCCCGCGCCCCGGATCGAAAGGGGCGCCGCCGACATTGGGCCTCAGTCGGAGGCGGGAAGCGGGTCGAGCCGGATCTCGAGATTGGCGATGCCGGGCTCGAAGGGCAGATCGACCCCGTGCGGCACGCCGTCGATCGTCTTGCGCAGTCGCAGCAACCAGCTGCCGGCGGGACGGTAACCGCCGTAGGTGAACCAACCCTGAGAGCTGGTCCTGATCTCGGCCATGACCCGCTCGACGGAGCCGGGCTGCGTCCAGGCGACCAGACGCTCGTCGGAGGCCGCCCGTTCGATCTCGTCGCCGAAGGGCCGCCTCACGATGCTGATCTCGACCTCGCCCAACCCGCGGCCGCGACGATCGACGACCCGGCCCCGACAGACGAGACCGCGGCCGGCGAGGCGCAGGGAGCCGGCATCGAGGAAGCCGGCGGGTTCGGGCGTCTCGAGCAGGACGGCGGTGTAGGGCGCGGGTTCGGCGGGCTTCGACTTCGGCCCGGTGAGGCGCAGCTCCATCCGCTCGTAGCGCGAGAATTCGACCGGCACCCGGAAGGCGATCCTTCCCTCGGCGTCGGTCGTGATCCGCCCTCGCTTCACCGCTTCCGGCGAAAGCCGCGTCGAGCCCGGAATGCCGAGCTCGACGTCGATGGGCGTCTCGACCAGGGCCCGACCGCCTTCATCCTCGACCCGAAAGCTCAGGACGGCACGTTCGGGCCCCATCGGCACGTCCACCACCTTGATCTCCTTCGCTCGGGTCGGTCCCGCGACCGCGATCTGCACCGGGTCGCGCTGGCCGCCGAGCGGCATGATGGTGACGTCGAAGATCGTGTTCAGTCCCACGCGCGGCAGGAAGACCACGCCCTTCTCGGCCAGGAATGGCAGCGAGCCGTCGGAGATCGATCCGGGATCGGGATCGCAATCCGGCGTCAGGCCCTTCGCGGCCGCTCGAGGATCCTGAGAGCCCGCCCAGGGGCCGATCCAGACCGCGCAGTCCTCCTCGAAGGGTGCGGCGTCGTCCTTGAAGAGCCGGAGCTTGACCGAACCCGTGGCCGGCAGCACCAGCGGGCGGACACCGGGGCCCTCGGGGCCGAGGATCACCTCGGCCGTCTCGTCGAGCAGTCGTCGCACCAGGCCGCTCGCGGCTTCGATGCCGCCGTCCGGGGCGGACCGGTCCTCGCGGGTTTGCGGGATCACCGGCGGGAAGTAGAAGGTCGCCCGGACCCGGCCGCGCTGGAGTTCGGCGACGATCGGCACCTTGCGGGTGTCGGGGTCGGTCGGCAGTCCCCGGGCGTCGAGCCCGAGGCTGTGCCGGGCGAAGGCGAGGCCTTCGGGACCGCGCGTGACACCGGTCCAGATCAGGACGCGCTCCGCGGCGCTCTCATCATCGTCTTTCGAATCCTCGCGCCAGAGCGCGACCGGAACTCCGGCGAGGCCGCGGCCCTCCTCGTCGACGACCTGCAGGGCGACCGAACGATCGCGGTCGACGAAGAGCCGGGCGTCGCCGGTGAGGAGCTCGTGGTAGGAGTTGAACAGGCGCTCGCCGTACTGTCCCTCGTGGCGGCAGAGGACGAAGGCCGGGCCCTGGAAGGGCTCGATGTGGACCATGCCCCGATCGTCGGATCGCAGGCGCCGCCCGCGCCGGATGAGCAGCTCCTCGCGGTGCCACTGCCACTCGAGGGCCGGCGCGTCGAACTCGGTCATGAAGAAGAGCATGGCTCGGGGGAGCGGGAGACCGGTCTCCCGGCTCATGATCTGGAGATCGACGCCGCGCGAGCCGCGCAGGCCGTCGCCGCGCGGGTCGGAGCGATCGCTCTCCGCAGTCTGCGGCGCGCTCTCCCGGGCCGTCTCGCCGAAGGGATCGCGCCGGTAGGCGTCCAGCTCGGCCGCATCCGCCTCACCGGCCTGTTCGTCCCGGAGCTCGGGACCCAGCTCGACCGGCTCGTCACCCGAGATCGACACGAATCCGACCAGCCCGATCAGGGCCAGCACGACGACGGCGAGGAGGATCTTGTCCTGTCTTCCGGCCATGGCTCATCCGAACTGGAACCGCTCTCGGCGGTGCGGCGCACCGACTCCCGGTCTATCCATCGGCCAGATCGTCGGCTCGGTTGGGAGAAATCCCGCCCTTCCGCCGGATGTGATCGAGGACCGGCTCCAGTTCGAGCCCGCGGAGGAGTTCGAGGCGCAGGCGCTCGTCCGGCACGAGGCCGCCGGCCCGCCAGGGCTTGATCAGCTGCTTCAGCCGGGCGAGGACCTGCCGCGGCTTCAGGCGCTTCGCCGCCATGGCCTCGGCGTAGTCGAGCAGGAAGCGGGCGGCTTCCTCCGCCCCGGCCGGCCGCCTTCGAA
>JBFIHP010000317.1:0-4692 GCA_041601735.1 Planctomycetota bacterium
GCTGTCCACATCGACGGCGAGCTCGGGCTCCGTCACCAGGACGGCGCCGACCCGAAGGCCCATCCGGTCACCGACGATCGCGAGCGCGGCGGCGAGGCTCAGGCGGCGCGTCAGCAGGCCGAGGAGGGCGCGCAGCCCGAAGACCGAAGCGATGCGCCAGGGCTTCTTGCGCAGGTCCTCGACCTTGCGCCAGTAGGCCGCGGCCCGTCTGCCCGGCAGGGTGCGCATGAGGAAGAGATTGCAGCCGCAGAAGGCGCCGTCGCGAAGCCGGAAGGCCGTGCGGCGCGAGCCCGGAAAGGCGGCATGGATGTCCTCGAGCCTGGCGAGCCCGACCACGATGTCCTCGGGACGGGCGAGCGCCCGGTCGAGGAAGTCGGCGAGGAGTTCCGGGGTCAGGAGTGCGTGGTCGGCGGTCGTGACCAGGCAGGGCTCGTCCGTTCCGAGCCGGTCGAGCGCCGCCTGCGCGCTGGCGGCCGGGCTCGGCTGCTGGTCGATCCACGAGAGACCTTCTTCGCTCCGGATGCGCGCCTGAAGGTCGGCGTTCGCTTCGGCGATCCGCCGCAGCGGTCCACAGAGGACGACGCGCTCGATGTCGCCGCGATCGGCGAGCGCGTCGAGCACGCGCATGATCATGGGGCGGCCCGCGACCGGAGAGAGGGCCTTGCAGGGCGAGCCCGTGGTGCGGGCGACGGGATCGTCGGCCCCGCGATCGCCGGCGAGCACGACGGCCGCGATGCCGCGGGGGCGGTTCATCGGAAGGCTCCCTTGCGCCAGAGCCGGAACAGGGGTCCCCAGCCGAAGATCAGGGGGTGACGGCGCGCGCGATCGCTGACGGGAACCGTGACGCCCGAGTGGCGCTCGATCTTCCAGAGGGCGTAATCGACGCCCCCGTCGAAGGTGAAAACCGCCTTCAGCAGTCGCGAGAAGTTCATCAGCTTGCCCTGTCGTCCGCGCCAGCGCCAGCGTCGTCGCGCGCGCTCGGGTTCGGATCGTGGGTTTCGGTAGCGGTCGTCGCCGAGAGGCTCGAGCCCGAGGGCCGGAGCCGCGAGGGCGGTCAGGCGACGGTAGCGATCCGGCGCCGCGGCCACCAGCCGACGCCCCACGCCGGAGCGTTCGGCGCGAAGCTCCGCGCCGTAGCTGGCGTCGAGCCCGCGGCTCCAGATCTCTTCGGCATCGGTCTCCTCGGGCAACAGGGGCAGCACCTTCTCGAGGAAGGTGAGCTGGGCGCGCGTGACGAGCGCGGCCGCCCCTTCGCCTGCTTCGTCGTCGCGAGCCGACGCGAGCGCCGTGGGCTGAGCCAGGCGGCCCCAGTAGTAGACCTGGCGGCAATTCGGCGCGACGTAGGCGCGCAGGTCGTCGCGTGAGATCAGCGCGTACTTGCAGCGCAGCTTGCGGTCCCCGGTCGCGACCTCGAGGTAGAAGACGTTGGGCGGCAGGAGGGCGTTCGCCAGGGCCTTCCAGCGCGAGTCGTAGGCGTCCGCGTAGCGATCGACGATGACGATCAGATCGGCGATGCCCTCGTCGAGGGCGAGCCCGCGCAGGACGGAGCCGTAGAAGACGACGGCGGCGACGGTCTCGCCGTGCCGCTTCCGGATGGCGGTGACGAGGGCGTCGGTCGTCGGATCGACCGGGCGATCGATCTCCTCACGGGTGGCGGCGACGAGGGCCTCGGGGAGATCCGTCATCGATCAGATCTTGAGGAAACGCGCGTGCCGGGTCGCGTCGATGAGGAGTGGAAGTCCGTTCACGGGCCGGAAGAGTTCGCCGTCGAGCGTGACGGGCTCGTCGAGGAAGAGCTCGATCTCGCGGCCCGAGCGGCTCTCGTAACCCTGCTCGGGGGCGAGGACCGAACTCGGGCGGCCGCGAATTCCGGCGATCGTGGCGCGGACGAAGTGGCGATGGTCGTGGGCGATCGAGGTGAGCCGGAGCGGGCCGCCGTCGTGCACGCCCCAGAAGGGCCGGGCGCCGAGCGCCATGCGCTCGAGCGTGGTGACGAAGAGCATCACGAAGTTCTTCTGCTCGATCTCCTCGCCGTCCACGAGCGCCCGGATGCGCGTCGCCTCGAAGGGGCGACGACCGAAGACCAGCGAGGTCACGAGCGACGAGACCTCGACCACGGTCCCGAGCACCGTGCCGATGCCGGGGACCTTGCTCTGATCGCGCTTGTCCCAGAGGTTCTGCGAGGCCTTGTAGATCACGGCGGCGCCGACGAAGAGCCCGTAGTGCCGGTCCTCGTCCGGGACGCGACGAAGCGAGAGAACGCAGCGGTCGATCACCTCGCCGCCCCGGCCGCCTCCCTCCGCCCAGGCGATGAGACGCTTCAGGCCCTTGGCGGGGTGGCCGCGCAGGCCGACGTCGCCGTGGCTCATGTTCGTTCGTCCGCCGGGCAGGGCGGCGATGAGCGGCATCTCCTCGTCCGTCTTGCGGCGCAGGAGCTCGGTGAGCACCATCGACAGCGTGCCGTCGCCGCCGTTGACGCAGATCAGGTCGATCTCGTCGGCCTCGAACTGCCGGAGGGCCGCGGCCACGTCGGAGGGGTTGGCGACCTCGAGGTGCGGGATCTCGGGATGCTGGGCCAGGACCCGGCGGGTCCGCTCCAGAGCGCCCTTCTTGTTGCGATAACCGGGGGAGGAGAGGACGCCGATCTGCAAGGGTTCCCGGGGACTTGCTGCCGTGGTCGGATCGGCCTCGCTGAGAGGTGTTTGCTTCTCGGTCGGCTGCACGGGGATCAAGCGCTTGCGCCGCGGGTTCCGCGTCTCGCGCGTCCACCGGCCGTGTGGAGCGAGTCGGGGTCGGGAACGAGGATCGACTGCGCTCCCGACGCTCGGATGATATACTTCGCCGCGGTCACCATCAAGACCGCCTGGCGCGTCTGAAGTGCAAGCAACAAAAGGGGTTGCGGGTCTCAAATGGGCTCAATTCGCTTCGCCCACATCTCGGATCTGCACCTGAGCGATCCCGGCTCTCCCGCGCTCTCGGCGCTGCTTTCTAAGCGCGCCCTCGGTTTCCTCTCCTGGCGCCGGCGGCGTCGGCAGGAGCATCGTCCCGAGATCCTGGAGCGGCTTCTGCACGAGCTCGAGGCTCGACCGGAGGAGACCCTGGTGGTCACGGGAGACCTGACACAGATCGGTCTCCCCGGGGAATTCCTCGCCGCACGCTCCTTCCTCGAGCGGCTCGGTCCGCCGGAGAGGGTGCTGCTCGTCCCCGGCAATCACGACAGCTACGGCCGGACGCGGCAGAGCGAGACCTACGCCCACTGGCGGCCCTATCTCGGCGGGTTGAAGACGGAGGGCTCTGGCCCGCGACTGGACCGCCGGGAGGGCGTCCTGTTCATCGGTCTGGACAGCGCGCTCCCCACGGCGCCGCTCCTCGCCACCGGCCGCCTCGGACGGGCGCAACTCGCGGCGCTCGATCGCCTCCTGGCCGAGCACGAGGGCGACCCGGGATTCCGTGTCCTCTATCTTCATCACCCGCCGGACCCGAGGGCGATCTCCTGGCGCAAGCGCCTGGTCGACGGCGACGCGCTGCTCGAGATTCTCGGGCGAAGGGGCGTCGATCTCGTCCTGCACGGTCACGATCATCGGCCCAGGTCCGGCACGATCTCATCGGCCGGCAGGGCGATCCCCGTCCTCGGCATCGCTTCGGCCTCGGCCCTGGGGCTGGGCGGCGTCGAACGTCGCGCCGCGCTGCATCGCTTCAGCGTCCGTCGCGAGGGCGGGGACTGGTTGGTCGAACTCGAGCGCCGGCGTCACGACCCGACGAGCGGAAGCTTCGAGCGCCTCGAGTCGGAGATCCTCCGCATCCCCGTCCGCGCCGCTCAGCGACGGATGACGTAGAGGACGATGCCGACCAGGGCGATCAGGGCGGGCGGCGTGAGCGCCGTGAGGGCCGGGGAGAGTCCGGCGATGAGCCCGGCGTGTCCGGCGGTCTGTTCGAAGACGTAGCCGATCACCCCCAGAACGGCGCCCAGGAGCGCGCGCCGTCCGAGGCTCGCATCGCGCATCCCGCCGAAGACGAAGGGCAGGGCGAGGAGGAGCATCGCGAGGACCGAAAGCGGTCGGGCGAAGAGCCGCCAGAGCGCCAGCTCGTGACCGCTCGCGTCCTGGCCGCGGAGCTTGCGGCTGTGGATCTGCGCGACGAGCGCGGTCGGGGCCAGGCTCTCGGGCGCCTGGGGCAGGAGTTCGAGTTCCGGACCGCTCAAGGACGTGGTCCAGGGCAAGCTCTCGTGGCGCTCGTCGAAGACGCCGCGATTCTCGAAGCGCCGCTCGCTCACGGCCACGAGGCTCCAGCTGCCGTCGTCCTCGCGCTCGGCGCGATCGGCGACCAGGTAGCGCCGAAGACGCTTGCCCTCGAGCTCGAAGATCGTGATCTCCGCCGGCATGCCGTCGGGGCGGATGAGGCCCACCCGGACCCGGCTGCGGCCGTCCTTGAACCAGAAGCCGCTGCTCGTCTCGACCGCGGGGGTCCCCGTCAGCGCGGTCGTACGCCGCGCCCGGGCGGCGCGCTCGTAGCCGGGCGCGATCCATTCGGCGGTGGCGCCGACGAGCAGAAGGAGCGGGATCGCGGCCACGAGGAGCCCGCGCATGATGCGCGCGCGCGAGAAGCCGAGCGCGCGCATCGCCACCAGTTCGCCGGAGGCCGCGAGCCCGCCGAGTCCGAAGAGCGCGCCGATCAGGGTGCTGACCGGGAGCA
>JBFIHP010000318.1:0-4686 GCA_041601735.1 Planctomycetota bacterium
ATCATCGACCCCGTCAAGGTGACCCGGTCCGCGCTCCAGAACGCGGCCAGCGTGGCGGGGCTCATGCTCACCACCAGCACCGCGATCACCAACCTGGAGGACGACGCCGAGCCCGTGGCCGGCGCGATCTCCTGAACCGGCCCGACCGGCTCCCTCCGGAGCCCGTCCGGCGATGCGCGGATGAGGCCGGAAGCCGGTTCCAGCGGGAACCGCTTCCGGCCGCTTCGCGGAGGATGAGCCCTTGAGCAAGCGCGACTACTACGAGGTCCTCGGGGTCGAGAAATCGGCCTCGGCCGAGGAGGTGAAGAAGGCCTACCGCAAGCTGGCCTTCAAGTTCCACCCGGACCGCAACAAGAACGACGCCGACGCCGAGCAGAACTTCAAGGAGGCCGCCGAGGCCTACGAGGTGCTCTCCGATCCGCAGCGTCGTCAGCGCTACGACCAGTTCGGCCACGCCGCCGAGGGCTACTCCGGGGCGGGCGCCGGCGGCGGCGGCTTCGGCGGCTTCACCGATCCGCAGGACTTGTTCTCGAACCTCTTCGGCGACATGTTCGGCGACATGTTCGGCGGCGGTCGCCGGCGCGGCGGCGGAAGGCGGGGGCCCGCCCAGGGCGACAGCCTGCGGCTCCGACTGCGCCTGAGCCTGGCCGACGCGGCCCGGGGCGTCACCAAGACCATCGACATCAACCGACGCGAGGTCTGCAACTCCTGCAAGGGCTCGCGCTGCAAGCCGGGCTCGCAGCCGGTGACCTGCACGACCTGCGGCGGCGTGGGCGAGGTGGCCCAGTCGCAGGGTTTCTTCAGCATCCGCTCGGTCTGCCCCACCTGTCGGGGCGAGGGCCGGATGATCCAGGACCCTTGCGGCGCCTGCCGCGGCAGCGGCCTCGAGGTCAAGAAGGCCGAGATCAAGGTCGACGTGCCGCCGGGCGTCGACACCGGGCACCGCCTCCGCGTCCAGGGAGAGGGTGACGCGGCGGTCGGCGGCGGTCCGCGCGGCGACCTCTACGTCGACATCGAGATCGAGGAAGACGACCGCTTCGAGCGTCACGAGGACGACCTTCACGCCCCGCTCCACCTCGATTTCCCCGAGGTCGCGCTGGGCACGAAGACCGAGGTCGAGACCCTGAGCGGCAAGGTCGAACTCAAGATCCCCGCGGGGACCCAGAGCGGCCAGGTCTTCCGCCTGGGCGGGCACGGCATGCCGCGGGTGCGCGGCGGCGGCAAGGGCGACCTCTACGTCACCGTGCAGGTCGAGACGCCGAAGAAGCTCTCGGGCGAACAGAAGGAGCTCCTCGAGAAGTTCGCGGCGACCCTGGGCAAGAAGAGCAACCACAAGAAGAAGGGCGGCTTCTTCTCGAAGTCCTGATCGTCACGTGATGAGCAAGAAGAACAAGAAGCAGAAGAAGGCCGAGGCGAACGAGGCCGGGGCGAAGGCCGAGATCGACGAGAGCGCGCAGAACGGCTCGGAGGTCGGCAACGGCGCCGAGGCGGAGGCCGACGCCGCCGGGCCCGAGGGCGAGGTCGAGACCGTGCAGGCCCTCAAGGACCGCCTCCAGCGGCTCGCCGCCGAGTATCACAACTTCCGCAAGCAGGCCGACAAGCGGAGCGTCGATTCACGACGCTTCGTGAAACGCGACCTCGTGCAGCAGCTCCTGCCGGTGGTGGACAACTTCGGCCACGCCATGCAGGCGCTCGACCAGGGCCAGGACGCGCAGAACGTCCTCTTCGGCGTCAAGATGATCCACGAGATGCTCGGCAAGTTCCTCGAGGAGAACGGCATCGTCGCCATCAGGGCGGTGGGTGAGGACTTCGACCCCAGCCTGCACGAGGCGGTCTCGCGCGAGGAGTCGGACGCCGCGCGCGAGAACGAGGTCCTGAGCGAGGTCCAGAGGGGCTACCGGATGGGCGACCTGGTCGTGCGTCACGCCCGGGTCGTCGTGGCGGCGCCGAAGGAGGATGGCGCCGAGGACTCGAAGACCGAAGACGGTCCACAGGAGAGCGAGTGATCCCATGCCGACCTACGATTACGAATGCGGCGGCTGCGGCCACGCCTTCGAGGCCTTCCAGAATCTCAGCGAGCCGCACCTGAAGAACTGTCCCCAGTGCAAGAAGCCGAGACTCTCCCGTCTGATCGGCGGCGGCGCCGGCTTCCTGTTCAAGGGTTCGGGCTTCTACACGACCGACTACCGGAGCGATAGCTACAGGTCGGCCGCGAAGGCCGACACCGGCGGCTGCGCGGGCGAACCGAAGAACTGCTCGAAGCCCGGTTGCGGCGATGCCTGATCATCGCTGCCCGAACTGCAAGACCGAGATGAAGCTCGAGTCGGCCGAGATCCGGCGCGCGCTCGAGCTGCACCCCCATTTCCCCTTCTGCTCGTCGCGCTGCAAGATGGCCGACCTCGGCCACTGGTTCGCCGAGGACTACCGCATCCCGCGCCCGGTCACCGAGGACGATCTCCCCGACGCCCTCGACGAGACCCTCTGACCCCCCGGGGGCATCGGACTCCTCGCTAGTGGTATCTGGCCCGCGAGGCCTCTGACGCCTTCGGCGCCGTCTCGTCGGTCAGGTCGGGCCCGAGGCGCAGGCCGGGAGGTCAGCCGTCGAGGAGGACGGTCTCCTCGCTGCCGTCGGCGACCAGGACCGGGACCTCCCTCGGTCGCCGCTGCTTCAGCTCCCGGTACCAGGCCGAACGCGTGTCGAGGCCGTCCCGTTCGGTCACCACGAGCCGGTATTCGCCGGGCGGCACGCGGTCGAAACGGAAGGCCCCGCCGAGCCCCGTGCGCATCGCGAAGCTCCGGCCGAGACGCGAATCGACGGCCGCGAGTTCGACCCGCGCACCCTCCTCCGCCCTGCCGTCCTCATCGACCACCTGTCCCGTGACGCTGCCGCCGACCGACAAGACGGTCGTGCCGACGTCGTCCTCGCCCTCGCCCGCGAAGACGATCTCGCGAGCGAGCGTCGTCGGCGCGTAGTCGGGGTGCTCGAGGTCGAGGCGGTAGCGACCGGCGCCGAGGTTCATGACCCGGAACCCGCCATCGGCGTCACTCAGCGCGCGGCCGACGACGAGGTAGGTCTCCACGGCCTGGAAGCGCTGAAGTGTCGAGTTGGGCACGGTCTCCGGGTCGCGCAGCCTGCGCGCGATCACCCGGCAGCCGGCCAGCGGTCGACCGCGCGGATCGTGGACCCGCCCCCGCAGCGAGCCGCCGCCGAGCATGACGATCTCGACCGCCTCGCGGCTCGTCAGCAGGGGACCCACCGCGCCGGGACGGCCGGCGAAGTCGACGAGCACACGGCCGCCGGAGAAGCCCGGCGCCCGGGCGTGCAGCCAGACGTAGCGGGCCTGGGAGCCGAGCACGGGAACGGCGTACTCGAAGCGACCGAGCGGGTCGCGGCAACGCCGGCGCAACCGGGGATCGAGCTCGACCGGGTCCTTGCTTCCGTCGCTGTAGAGATCGAAGACCGGGACGGGCTCTCCGGTACGTCCGTCGATGACCCGCCCCTTCACCACCGGTCCGGGACCGAGGTAGAGCTCGACGCCGACGTCGCCCGCCCGGGCATTGGCCATCGAGACCTTCCGGGGCTCGCCGGGCCGGCCGAAGTTGCCCTCGGCGAAGCCCCGCTTCGTCGCCCGGAGGAAGTAGTCGCCCTCCAGGAGGCCGTCGATGCGGAAGCGGCCGAAGGCATCGCTGGTGGTGGCCGGATGGAAGGCGGTCGCCATCTCGCTCGACTGACCCGCGACCGGGCGGGCGCGGACCTCGGCGCCGGCGATCGGCCGCCCGTCCGGCTCCAGGACCTGACCGCTGATCGCGGCGCCGCCGCCGAGCTGGAAGTCGATCTCGGTGGGCACGGTCGCCGGCAGCAGCGACCAGGGCCGCGACAGGGAACCGTGACCCTCGGCCCGGGCCGTCAGCCGCTTGGGACCGGCCGCGAGGTTCTCGAGGACGTAGCGGCCCTCGGCGTCGGTCGCGACCTCGGCCTCGATCTCGCCCTCGGGATCGGCGCCGCCCGCGACCAGGTCCCAGACGATCACCCGCGCGCCCGCCAGCGGTGCGCCGCTCTCCTTGGCGCTGACGCGGCCCCGGACTTCGAGGCCCTGTCCCATCGAAACGACCTGGACCTGGAATTCGCCGGGGCGGACGCGAAGCGCTGCGGCGCGGAATCGCCGGTGGTCCTCGTGGCGCACGAGCAGGGCGTAGTCGCGATCGACGTCGAGCGCCGCGAACTCGGCCTCGCCGGCCTCGTCGCTCGGCTTCTCGACGAGGAGCGCGCCGCGCTGCGCGCCCGGACCGCTGCCGCCGAAGTGCTCGTGGAGAGCCACCCTGGCGCCGGGTAACGCAAGACCGTCCGGCCCCTTCACGATCACGAGTATGCCGCCCTGCAGCGCACCGAAGTCGTCGCGGCTCGTGACCGCCGGCAGCTCGCGGACCGGTCCGATCTCGCCCCTTGCGTCGGCGGCCGTCGCGGGTCCGGGATCACGGACCTCGCGGGCCGGCCTGCGCCCCGTCTCGATCTCGCCGGCCGCGGCCGACCGATCGAAGGGCGAGTCAGGGCGCGGATCGAGCCGCTCGTCGCGCCCGGCGCCGCGCAGCACGAGGAGCGCGGCCAGGATGCCACCGATCACGCCGAGCGCAAGCACGGGCGCGCCCGACAGAGCGACCACCAGCAGTGCGAAGCCCAGTGCCAGC
>JBFIHP010000319.1:0-4681 GCA_041601735.1 Planctomycetota bacterium
AGAGCAGCAGGGGGCCGCCGGCGCCGATGAGCCCCTTCAGGAGATCGAGGAAGTAGATGATCACCGCCCAGCGCTTGCCCAGCACCCGCCCGGCGTTGGTGGCGCCCAGGTTGCCCGAGCCCTGCTGACGGAGATCGATGCCCCGGAGCTTCTTCACGATGAAGTAGGACCAGGAGATCGAACCGAGCAGGTATGCGCCGAGGCACCAGCCGAGGAAGGCGCCGGCGCTCATTCGCCGAGCTCGCGACCGAGGAAGCCCGCGCGGGTTCTCTCGGCCATCTCGTCCTCGGTCGGCACGAGCCGCCAGCCGCTGCTGCGGGCGCTCTCGACCGTGAGCGGCAGGGTGAGGATGCCGCCGCGCCGCTCGACCGTGATGGTCGTGCGCTGCCCCGGCCGCATCGCCGCGATGCGCTCGCCGCTGTCGGCGGCGACGGCCTGACCGCCGAGGCGGAGGATGCGATCGCGGGCCTGGAGCCCCGCGCGCGCCGCCGCCGAGTCGGGGCGGACCGCGACGACGCGGTCGCCTTCGAGCTCGCAGCCGAGTCCGCTGCCGCTCGCGGCGGCGGCCAGGCGGAAGCCCGCGCGTCCCGCGATCTCGCGGAAGGCCGGCATCGTCGTCTCGTTCAGGAGGTCGTCGAGCAGCGCGCCGGCCGCGCGCCCGCCCCGGCCCTCGATCGCGCGCCGGAGGTCGGCGAGCGAGAAGCTGCCGCGCCGGCCGAGGTCGCCGAGGGCGTCGGCGAGGCCGATGCCGCCGGCGCTCAGCGCGCGCAGCTCGAGATCGAGGAGGAGCGCCGCGACCTCGCCGCGCAGCACCGGGTCGATCCAGTCGTCGGCCTGATCGTCGGGCAGGCCGCGCGGGTCGTCGGCGCGTCGGAGCGCCATGCGGCGCGCGGCGGAGACCAGCGTCATGCGGCGCGCGCCGGGCTCCTGCTCGGCCCGCTCGAGGATGTCGCCCAGCGCGGCGAGCAGGGCCTCCTCTTCGAGGAGGCCCGCGCGCCCGAGCAGCTGGAGGCCGAGGTAGCGCTGGAAGGCCGGGGCGACCCAGAGGTCGTCGCGCACCGTGAGATCGGTCATGTCGCCGAGCTCGGCGAGCGCCGGGCCGAGGTCGTCGCCGAGGAAGAGGCCGACCGTCGCGGCGGCGAGCCGTGACTCGAGCTCCGCGCCGTCGTTCGCGCCGAGCACGACCAGGCCGAGGCCCTTCTTCGCGCGCTCTCCGGTCCGGGCGTCTCCGCCCGTCGCGTGCAGGATGAGCGTCGCCTTCTTCGCGGCCGGCGGTCCGAAGAGCTCGCGGGCGGCCGGGAGCAGGCTCTGGACGACGAGCGCGGCGCGACCGGCGAGGGCGCCGTCCCCGCTCAGGACCGCGAGGTCGACGCGCAGGTCGTCGGTCTCGACGATGCGTTCGGCGAAGCTCCCGCCGAGGATCGGCGTGACCGCGAGGGCGTCCCAGCTCGGCGCCGCGAAATGGTAGCCATCCCCGCCTTCGACGCGCTCGAGGGCGGCGGCGAATCGCCAGCCCTCCGGCCCGTCGAGGTGGATCGCGACCGGCTTCTCGCGCGCGCCGCGGAGGTAGGGCAGGAGCGAGGCGGGCTGCAGGAGCGCGCCCCGCGCCTCGACCAGGCTCGTGCCGACGCTCGCCCGCCCGGCGTGGATGCGGTAGCTGAAGAGGACGCTGTCGCCGCCGGTGTCGAGGCGCCAGACGTGGCTGCCGACCCGTTCGATCGCGATCTCGCGGCCGCCCTCGAGCCGGGCCTTCTCGTCGCAGACCAGGGCGGCGAAGTCGTCGCGCAGGTAGCGACCGGGCGCCCAGCAGGGCAGGACGAGCTCGACCTCGGACCGCTCCGGGTTCTCGATCAGGACCGAGACCTCGACGTCGCCGCCGGCCGCGTCGCGGATCGCGAGGGCGTAGACGAGCCGGGTCTCGCCGCGGGGTGCCTCCGGGTTCCGGATCTCGCCCCGCAGGCCGAAAAAGACCGCGAGGAGGCAGGGAACGAGCCGGACTATCGGATGCTGGAGCATGCTTCTACTTCCTGGCGGGCCTCGTCCCGCGGTCGGGCGCGGCTGGATTCTAACAGGGCCCTGCCGGCGACGCAGCGGGCGTAGGTCCCGGTCCGGTGGTCCGATCTCGATCGCCGCTCGCCTGGGCTGTCATCCGCGATCGGCTATCATCCGGCGGGATTCACCAGGAGTTTGATCATGAGCGAGCTTCCCGCGCTGACCGAGGCGGCCGTCGAGGTCCTGATCCGCGAGAAGCCTCGCTTGCGGCGCCTCCTGGCGGGCGCCCGCCGCTTTCCGATGCGCGCGATCGGTCGGGAGGGCATGGACGTCCTCGCGCACGAGGAGGAGATCCGCCGGCGCTTCGAGAGCGGCGAGAACAACCTCTTTCGCCTCTGTCGCGATCCGGACTCCTATCTGGAAGATCCCCGCCATCCCCTCGATGCCGAGCTCCATCGCTTCTTCGTCCGCAACGAGGAGCTCGCACGAGGGCGCCTGGACGAGCGCATCGGCGCCGACCTCGCGGCCGATCTGCTCGCCGCGGACTTCCTCGAGGAGAACGACGGCAAGCTCAGGAGCCGCTTCCGGCTGGTCTCGGCGGCCGGCCTGCTCCTCGTCGCCGATGCCTACTCCCGGGCGACCGACGCGGTCTATCTCTCCGACGACTCCTTTCATCTCGCCGAGCGTCTCGACGCCGCGATCGCCGGACGGGGCTTCGACCGCGTCGTCGATCTCGGCTGCGGCAGCGGCATCCTCGGCCTGAGTACGGCGCGACTCCTGGAGCTGCGCAGCGACCTCCGCTTCCTCGACGTCAATCCGCGTGCCCTCTCGTTCGCGGCCGCGAACGCGCGCATTGCCGGCGTGACCTGCGTCACCGAGGAGGCCGCCTTCGGCGCCCTTCGCGAGGTCGGCCCCCGCGCCTTCATCGTCGCCAACCCGCCCTTCGTCCTCCTGCCCGACGACGATCGGCGCCTGCACAGCCGGGGCGGCGAGCTCGGACTCGAGCATGCCCTGAGCATCGTCGCCGTGCTCGACGAGGTCATGGAGCGCAAGAGCGAGGCCATCATGCTCTGCGCCTCGCCGCGACTCGAGGGCGCGGACCGCCCCGCCATCCTGGAGCGACTCGCGCCGGGCAAGGTCGACGTCCTGGTCGAGACCGCGGGCATCCACCCGCCGTTTGCGCGCTACGCCGACTTCCATGCCGAACAGGGCGTCGTCGAGCTGCATCAGCTCGTGCTGCGCATCCGGCCCGGCACCGGGCGCGTCGACCACGACCCCAGGCTGCGCCGCCGCCGTCCGCATCTCTTCGGCTAGACCCTGGAGCGCCGAGCCGCTCAGGAGCGCCGCTCCGACCGAGCGGCCTTCGGGTGTCGCGGATGATCGATGCCGGCCTGTCGGGCCGGCGCTCCTCTAGCGAGCGGCCGCCGAGGGGTCTGTCGGGCCTGCGCCTCTCCTTCGCGGATGACGCGCGCGCACCCGGGCGGGCTGAAGGGTCGGTTCTTTACGATCGCGGACGGAGCGGCGATGATGCCCCGGAACGGAGCACCATGAATTCACCCGGACGATCGCCACGCCTCATGCTCTTCGGTCTCGCGCTCCTGCTCGTCGCGGTGAACGTGACCGTGGTCCTCATGATCGATCGCTTCGAGTCGCGCGTCGGCGGCGGCGACATCGTCGTGGCCGACCGCTTCATGAAGGCGATCGAACTCGGCAGCGGCCTCGATCCCGACGGCGCCGACCGCTCCGGTTACGAGGAGGCCTGGGATCTCCTCGCCGATGACTGCCGCAAGGGTCGGGCCTACTCCGAGTTCCTCGCCTTCTTCGAGAGCCGGGTGACCGATCACGGCTTCATCCAGAGCTGGCGTCGCAGCCCGGAGGAGAGCGGCGGCATGGGCGATCGCGTGCTGCGCTACGTCGTCGAGTACCGTGATCTCGAAGGCCGGACGACCACGATCCGCTTCGACCTCCGGGTCGTGGAAGGGGACGAGGGCCATGCGATCGTGTCCTACGCCGCCCGGACCCTCGCCTCCGAGAGCGGGCGATGAGCGGCACGGAGCCGGCGGTCGGCATCGACGTCGGCGGCACCTTCACCGACTTCATCGGGCCGGAGGGCCTGGTCTGCAAGCGGCCGTCCAGCCGCGGCCGCCCGGGCGCCGTGCTCGCCGCGGGCCTGGAGGCCATGGGCCTCGCCGGCCGGCGCGGTCTGCGCATCGCGCACGGAACGACGGTCGCCACCAACGCCCTGCTCGAGAACGAGCTCGCGCCCACCGGCATCCTGATCACCGCGGGCTTTCGCGACGTCCTCGCGCTCGGGCGACAGGATCGCCCCCGGCTCTACGAACTCGAACCGCGGCCGGCCTTCGAGCCGCCGCCGCGCCGGCTCGTCGCCGAGGTCGCGGAGCGCATCGGCGCCTGCGGGACGATCCTCGAGTCGCTCGATCTCGACGAGGCCCGCGCGGCCGCGCAGGCGCTCTGCGACCGCGGCGCCGAGGCGATCGCGATCTGCTTCCTCAACAGCTACCGGCAACCCGCGCACGAGCGGGTGCTGGCCGAACTCCTGCGCGCCGAGGGTCTCCGGGTGACCAGTTCGGCCGAGCTCGCCTGCGAGTTCCGGGAGTTCGAGCGCTTCAGCACCGCCTGGGTGAACGCCGCCCTCATGCCGCTCATCGAGCGCTACGCCGACGACCTG